>DASXAN010000612.1:0-7809 GCA_036406755.1 Gemmataceae bacterium | reverse complement strand
GCGTCGGCGGTGATGCGGCGGATCAGTTCGCTCCCCGCGCTCTTTCCGGGCACGATCACCGCGAGGGCCCCGTCGTGGGTGTCCAGGCGGAGGTCGGCCTTGCGGGCCTGGGCGTCCGGCCCGTGGCACCGGAAGCAGTTGTCCGACAGGATCGGCAGCACGTCCCGGCCGAACCGCACCGGCGGCGCCGGCGGCTCGGCCGGGACGAGGCCCGCCAGACACGTCAGCGCAAGGATCGACAGGGCCAGGCGGCGGTTCATCGGCGTCGTCGGACTCTCACGGGGCATAGGTCGATGCTATCGCGGCGGCCGGGCCGGGCAAAGGCCCCGTCACGGCTTGGGCGGGGCTTTGGAGGCGGGGCCGGGGGCGTTCAGGTTCATCAGGTCGCGCCACCGGGGCGGTTGGAGTTCGGCGGCCCACCGCTCGTAGAGCCTGGTCAACTCGGCGACGACCGCCGGGCGGGCGGCCGACAGGTCGTGGGCCTCCGCCACGTCGGCCGACAGGTCGTACAGCCCGGCCGGCTCGCGGGCCGGCATGGTCAGCTTCCAGTCCCCCCGGCGGACGGCCCGCTCGTTCCCGTACCGCCAGTAAAGCGCCTCGTGTGGCGGGGCGCCGGCCCGGCCCGTCAGGTGGGGCAGGAGGTTGACCCCGTCCAGGGGCGGCGCCGCGGGCGGCGTCACCCCGGCCGCGGCCAGGGCCGTCGGCAGGATGTCGAGGCTGATGACCGGCCGGGAGTACGTGCCGCCGGCCGGCAGGTGGCCCGGCCAGGCGACGACGAACGGGACGCGGATGCCGCCCTCGTAGGCGGTGGACTTCTGGCCCCGGAGCGGGTCGTTGCGGGCGGCCAGCATCCGCGGGCCGCCGTTGTCGCTCAGGAAGAACACCAGCGTGTCCCGCTCCAGCCCCTCGGCCCGCAGCTTCGCCGTCACCACGCCGACGGCGTCGTCCAGGGCGCTGGTCATGGCCGCGAGCGTGCGGCGGCCGCCGGTGAGCGTCGGGAACCGGCTCAGGTACTTCTCGGTCGCCTGCAACGGATAGTGGGTGGCGTTGAACGCCAGGTACAGGAAGAACGGTTCGGCCTTATGCCGCTCGACGAACGCGGCCGCCTCCTGCCCGAACGCGTCGGTCAGGTACTCCGGGTCCGACACCCGGGTGCGGCCGCGGACGATCGGGTCGAGCGGGACGAAGCGGTCCTTCGACGGCTCCGTCATCGGGAAATAGGATCGGCCGCCGCCCACGAACCCGTAGAACTCGGTGAACCCGCGGGCCAGCGGGTGGAACGGCGGCTCCTTGCCCAGGTGCCACTTGCCGATCGCTCCGGTGGCATAGCCGGCCGCCCGGAGCCGGTCGGCCACGGTCACCTCGGTCAGGGGCAGGCCGACGCCCTTGCCGAGCGACGGGTTGTACTCGTGGCCGAACCGCTGCTGGTAGCGGCCGGTGAGGAGGCCGGCCCGGGCCGGGCTACACACCGGGCAAGAGACGTAGCCGTCGGTGCAGCGGACGCCCGCCTTCGCCAGCGCGTCCAGGTGGGGCGTGGGGATGTCCGTGCACCCCTGGAAGCCGACGTCGGCGTAGCCCATGTCGTCGGCGAGGATGACGATGACGTTCGGCCGCCGGTTGCCGTCGGCCGCCGCGGCCGGTGCGGCGAGGAGGGACACGGCGGTCGCGAGTGCGAGGCGGGGTGCGAGCGGCGGCATGGCGGGCTCTCGCGGGCGGCTGACCCCATTCGACCCGCTCGGCCCGCCGGTGTCCACGGAAAACCGCCGCCGGCCGCGGTGGCGTTCCCGGCCGCGCCGCATATGCTGGCCGTGGCCACGCCACCCGACCCGGGACACCGACATGCGCGCCGCAACCCTCTGCCTGCTGGCGGCCCTCACCCTCACGCCGACCGCCCCCGCGGACGACTTCGCCCTCCGCGACGGCGACACGGTCGCGTTCCTGGGCGACAGCATCACCGCCGCCCGCGTCTACGGCAAGATCATCGAGAACTACACCCTGCTCCGGTTCCCCGACCGAAGGGTCCGGTTCCTCAACGTCGGCCAGGGCGGCGACACGGCCGCCGGCGGGCTCCAGCGGCTGGAGCGGGACGTCTTCGCCAACCGGGCGACGGTACTGACGGTCGCCTACGGCGTCAACGACATCGGCTGGGGCACCAAGGCCGACGCGGAGCACAAGCGGCTCTACCTGGACTCGATCCGCGGCATCGTCGAGGCGTGCCGGAAGCGCGGCGTCCGCGTCTACATCTGCTCGGCCGCCGTGACGGCCGAGGACCCGGACAAGGCGGAGACCGGCTTCCTCCAGACGATGTGCGACGAGGGGATGGCCCTGTCCCGCTCGCTGGGCGGCGGGGCGATCGACGTGCAGCGCGGCATGCGGGCGATCCAGCGGAAGGTCCGGGCGGCCAACCGGCAGACCGCCGACAAGGCGAAGCACGACACCCTGCACGCCGCCGACGGCATCCACCTCAGCGACCTCGGCCAGCTGGCGATGGCGTTCGCCATCCTCAAGGGGCTCGGGGCACCGGCCGACGTGTCGTCCGCCGAGCTCGACGCCACCGGTCCGAAGCTGATCGCGGCTAAGGGCTGCACGGTGAGCGACGTGGCGGCCAAGGGCGGGGTGCTCGAATTCACCCGGCTCGACGAGGGGCTACCGTTCAACTACGGCACCTTCTACGGCCTCAACTACCGCTACGTCCCGGTGCCGGACGAATTGAACCGATACCTGCTCCGGGTCACCAATCTGCCCCAGGGCCGGTACGAGGTGGTCGCCGACGGTCGCAGCGCCGGGACGTTCACCGCCGCCCAGCTGACGGCCGGGGTCAACATCGCCTCGACGACGCCGGACCCGTGGCAGCCGGGCGGCCCGTGGGCCGCCCAGGGCGACATGCTGCACCACCTGACGGAGGCACGGCACCAGGTCGCGGTCGCGAAGAGTCACACCCGCGTCTTCCTCCCGACCGCCCCGGCAACGGCCCCGTTCGGCGACCAGGCGGACACGGCCGACGGCCAGATCGTCGCCATGCAGCGGACGCTGGCCCGGCCGCAGCCGTACCGGTTCGTGGTCCGGCCATACACGCCGCCCGAGAAGCCGAAGTAGTCAAAGGCGGGCGTGAGGCGCCCGGCCGTGGCGACGTCTACGATCTGGTGCGCGACCCCGCTCGCCTTGTGCCCGCCGTCGGTGCCGGCGAAAATGGCAGGCGCACGATTCCCCGACCCCGCCGGAGCTCCCCGCCGTGGCCCCGTCCGACCCGGCCCTGACCGCCGCCTCCATGGCCGAGGTCTTGCAGGCCCGGGCCGGTCTATCGCCGGACACCCTGGCATTCTGCTTCCTGGTCGACGGCGAGGAAGAAGGGCCGCGGGTCACCTACGCCGATCTGGACCGCGCCGCCCGGGCCGTCGCCGTCACCCTCCGCGACGTGGCCGAACCCGGCGACCGGGCGCTGTTGCTCTACGCCCCCGGAATCGAATTCGTCGTCGGCTTCTTCGGCTGCCTGTACGCCGGCCTGGTCCCCGTCCCGGCCTACCCGCCGCGGATCGACCGGCTCGCCGTCAGCCGCAAACACCTCGACGGCCTCGCCGCCGACTGTCGGCCGCGGGCCGTCCTCACCGCCGGCCCGATCGGCCCGGTCGTCGCCGGGACCGTCGGCTCGGTGCCGGCCCTGGCCGCCACGCCGTGCGTCCCGACCGACGCGGTGGACCCGTCCCGGGCGAACCGCTGGCGGCCGTCGGCGACCGACCCCGACGCGCCGGCGATGCTGCAATACACGTCCGGGTCCACGGCCGGCCCGAAGGGGGTCGTGGTCACGCACCGGAACCTGATGCACAACGAGCGGCTCATCCGGGCGGCGCTGGAGCACTGCGGCCACGGGGTCGGCGTCTGCTGGCTGCCGCCGTACCACGACATGGGGCTGATCGGCGGCATCCTCCAGGTCGTCTTCCACGGCGCCTCATCCATGCTGATGTCGCCGATCAGCATGCTCCAGGACCCGTTCCGCTGGCTGCGGGCCGTCGCCCGGTACCGGGCCGACACCGTCGCCGGGCCGAACCTCGGCTACGACCTGTGCGTCCGGCGGACGACGCCGGAACAGCGGGCCGCCCTGGACCTGCGGAACCTGAGCGTCGCGGCCGTCGGGTCGGAGCCGGTCAGTCCCCGAGTGATGGAGGCGTTCGCGGCGGCGTTCGAGCCGAGCGGGTTCCGGCCGGAGGCGTTCTACCCGTGCTACGGGCTGGCCGAGGCGACGCTGTTCGTCACCGGCGGGCCGAAGGGCCGGCGGCCGGTCGTCCTCGGCGTGGACGGCCGGGATCTGGTCGGGTGCGGCCGGCAGTGGCCGGGCCTCGACGTGCGGATCGTGGACCCGAACGCGCGCACCACCCGCCCGGACGGCGAGGTCGGCGAAATCTGGGTCGCCGGCCCGTCGGTGGCCGCCGGCTACTGGGGCCGGCCGGAGGAGACGGAGCAAACGTTCGGCGGCCGGCTGGCCGACACCGGCGAGGGCCCGTTCCTGCGGACCGGCGACCTCGGGTTTCTGCGGGACGGCGACCTGTTCGTGACCGGGCGGCTCAAGGACCTGATCGTGGTCCGCGGCCGGAACCACTCCCCGCACGACATCGAGGACACGGTGCAGGCGGTCCACCCGGGGCTGCGGCCGGGGTGCGGGGCGGCGTTCGAAGTGCCCGGCCCGGACCGGCCGCGGGTGGTCGTCGTCCAGGAGGTGGACCGCGGTTGCCGCAAGCTCGACGTCGCCCAACTGGTCGGCGACATCCGGCAGGCGGTGGCGGAGGGGCACGACCTGCAGGTGCACGACGTCCGGCTGCTGGAGTACGGCAGCATCCCGAAGACGTCCAGCGGCAAGGTCCAGCGGCACCTGTGCCGGGCCGGCTACGAGCGGGGGACGCTGCGGCCGTGGAAGGGGGCCGGCCCGTGACCCCGACCGCGGCGGAGATCCAGGCCTGGATCGTGGACCGGGTCAGCCGGCTGACCGAGCTGCCGCCGGAGCAGGTGGACGTGCGGGCGCCGATCATCCGCCACGGCCTGGATTCGGTCGCCCTGGTGGCCCTGGCCACCGACCTGGAGAAGTGGCTCGGCTACCGGTTCCGCGAGAACCCGCTCGACGCCCACCCGACGATCGAGGCCCTGGCCGGCTTCCTGGCGGAGCAAGTCTCCCGATGCCCGTAGCCGACGACCGACCCGGCCGGCCGACGGCCGCCTTTCTGCTGGTCGCCGCCCAGCTCACCCTGGCCCTGGTCGTCGTCCACCAGTTCGAGCTGGCGCGGAAGAACCACCTGTTCCCGATCCTGTGCGTCGCCGCCGGCGGGTTCCTCGTCCACCTGTGTCTGCCGCCCCGGGCCCGGCTGCCGTTCTTCGTCCTCCTGTCGCTCGGCGGCATCCTCTTCTACCTCGGCTGGCCCAACGGCGCCTGGCTGATCGGCCTGGGCGGCGCCCTGGTCGCCGTCGCCCGCCTGCCGGTGCCGCTGGCCCTGCGGGCCGCCCTGGCGGCCCTGGCCGCCGTCGCGCTGACCGTGGCCCGGGCGGGGTCCGAAGCCCCGTTCTGGCCGGTCCTCGGGTCGATGTTCATGTTCCGGCTCGTCATCTACCTGTTCGACCAGCGGCGGGCGGCCGGGCGGCCGCCGCTGGCCCTGACGCTGGCGTACTTCTTCCCGCTGCCGAACGTCGGCTTCCCGTTCTTCCCGATCCTCGACTTCCAGACGTTCCGCGACACCTACCGGCCGGCCGCGGCCCTGGACACCGCCGCGACCGGGGTGGGGTGGATCGCCCGCGGCCTGGTCCACCTGCTGCTCTACCGGGTCGTCCGGTATTACCTGTTGCCCGCCCCGTACGAGCTGGCCGACCTGCCGCACGTCGCCCTGTTCCTGGCGGCCAACTACGCCCTGTACCTGCACGTCTCGGGCACGTTCCACGTCATCACCGGCGTCCTGCACCTGTTCGGGTTCGACCTGCCGCGGACCCACCTCAACTACTTTCTGGCGTCCAGCTTCACGGACATCTGGCGGCGGATCAACATCTACTGGAAGGACTTCATGTCCAAGGTGGTGTTCTTCCCGGCCTTCTTCGCGCTACGGGGCGTGGGGACCCGGGCCGCCCTGGCCGCCGCCGCGGTCGCGGTCTTCCTGGCCACCTGGGTGCTGCACGCCTACCAGGTGTTCTGGATCAGCGGCGGCTTTCCGCTGACGCCGTCCGACGCCGGCCTGTGGCTCATCGCCGGCGGGCTGGTCGCCGCCAACTTGCAGCTCGATCTGGTCCGCTCCCAACGGCAGGCGGGGCGGACGGTGGACCGAGGGCGGAGGACGGAAGGGACGGTTTTCGGGTCGCTGTGGCTGTCGGTGCGGGTCGTCGGCATGTTCGCCCTGGTCAGCGTGTTCTGGGCGTGCTGGAATACGCCGCTCGTCGTCCGGTACGTGGCGGCCGCCGATCGGCGGGGCGGCGGGGTGGTGGCGGCCATCCTCCTGGCGGCCGTCGTCGTCGGCACGGTCGGGCAGCTGGCGTGGGAGCGGCTGCGGCGGCTCGACCTGCTCCCGGCCCGTCCGCCGGCCGCCGTGGCGGCTGTCCCGACCGCGGTCCTGGCGGCCCTGGCCGTGCTCGGGATCCCGGCGGTCACCGGGGCGCTCGGCGCCTATCCGGCGGCCGTGATCGCCTCGCTGCGGCGGGAGTCGGCGACCCCGGCCGAGGCGGCCCTGGCCGTCCAGGGGTACTACGAGGAAATCACGGCGGTGCCCGTGCCGACCGGGCCGCTGCTGGCCGCCCTGGAGGGCCGGCCGCCGCCGGGCTCCCGCACCCACTACCCGGAGATGACCCGGCCGGCCGACGCCTGGCTGGTGCGGGAGCTGATCCCCGGCTGGACCGGCGAGATCGCCGGCGGCCGGATCACCGTCAACCGGTTCGGCATGCGGGACCGCGACCGCACCCGCGAGAAGCCGCCCGGCACCTGCCGGCTGGCCGTGGTCGGGTCGAGCGTGGTCATGGGGTACGGGGTCGATGACGACCAGGTCTTCACCCGGCTGCTGGAAGACCGGCTGAACGCCGGCCGGGCGGTCGGCCGGTGCGAGGTGCTCAACTTCGGCGAGGGGCTCAGCGACGCGTTGCACCGCCGCGTGGTGGTCGACCGCCAGGCGTGGGCGTTCGACCCGGACGCGGTCTACTACGTCGCCCACCAGGACGAGCTGTCCGCCCCGGTCCGGCAACTGGCCGGCCTGGTGGTCCGGGGCGAGCCGTTGTTGTACGGCCTCGGCGACGTCGTCCGGGGGGCCGGGATCACGCCGGACATGGACCGGTTGGCGGTCGAGGCCCGGCTGCTGCCGCTCGGCCGGCAGATCATCCTGGCCGTCTACCGCGACCTGGCGGCGGACTGCCGCCGGCGGGGCGTGCCGCTGGTCTGGGTCTACCTGCCGATGCCGGGCGTCACCTCGACCCCGGTCCAGGCGGCGGCGTTCGTCGACCTGGCCGCGGGGGCGGGGCTGACGACCGCGGACCTGTCGGCGTGGTGGGACGGGTACGAGCCGGCGGCGGTGACGGTGGGCGGGACGGACTACCACGCCAACGCCTTGGGCCACCGGCTGATCGCCGGGCGGTTCGAGGCGCTGCTGCGGCAACGGCCGGAGCTGGCCCCGGCGTGCGCCCGCGGGCGGGAGTGACGGGCGGTCAGAGCTGGACCGCCGGCTTGCGGAACGCGTCCATGATCCCGGGCTCGGTCAGCCGCTTCTTCTTGAACCGGTCCACCGCGGCCGGCGTTACCTTCGTCCCGGCCAGGTTCAGGTTCGTCAGGAACGCCCCGGTCAGCTTCTCGAACCCGGC
>DASXAN010000611.1:0-3599 GCA_036406755.1 Gemmataceae bacterium | reverse complement strand
CGGGACCTGCGGGAGGAGTAGGATGGGTGCGGGGCGCTTAGCTCAGTGGTAGAGCGTTCGCCTTACACGCGAATGGTCACTGGTTCGAGTCCAGTAGCGCCCACTGCCTCGCGGAGGAGCCAACCGATGGACCAATATCTCACCATTGAAGAGATCCGTGCGAAATACCCGGACGAATGGGTCTTGATCAGCCAACCCCGAACCGACCAGTACCACAAGGTACTCGGCGGCACCGTCGTGGCCCACAGCCCTGACCGCGATGAGGTGGACGCGAAGTCGTTTGAATTACTCATCCCGCGGCACTTCGCCGTGAGGTTTACCGGCAAGCGGCAGCCCGGGCACATCCTCGTCTTATGACATATGCCTTCGATCCGGCGGAGGGCGCGATCCTGGTCGATGCCGAGTTGACAGGCCCGGCCGCGACTGTCGAATTGCTGTTGGTCCTCGACACCGGTGCGACGTGCACGATGGTCAGCGAGGACCGCCTGCGAGCCGCCGGTATCGATCCGTCGACCCCGACCGGTCAAGCGCATGCGACCTTCGGCGGTGGTGTGGCGACGTTGCCGATGGTGACCGTCCCCACGTTGAGCGCGTTGGGTACTCGTCGGACTGACTATCAAGTTGTTTGCCACACACTGCCGCCGAGCGCCGGCGTGGACGGTGTCCTCGGGCTCGACCTTTTCCCCGGACGTGTGCTGACGATCGACTTCGCGAATAACACTCTGGACCTCACCTGACCTATGCCATCCGCCTCCGTCGTCGGCATCGACCTGGGCACCACCTTCAGCCTCGCCGCCTACATGAAGGACGGCCAACCCGTCGTCGTCCGCGACGAATCCGGCACCGCCCTGGTGCCGAGCGTCGTCAGCTTCTTCGAGGATGGCTCCGTCCTCGTCGGCACCGCCGCCCGTCAACGGGCCCTGAGCGACCCGGAGCACACCATCTTCAGCGTCAAGCGGCTCATGGGCCGGACGCTCGCCGACCTGCAAGCCGAGCTGCCGCTCATCCCGCACCAGATCGTCGAGCGGGAGGCCGAGGGCGGCCGGAAGGTGCTACACGTCCAGATCGCCGGCAAGGAGCACACGCCGGAAGAACTGTCGGCCCTGATCCTCGGCGAAGTCCGCCGCCGGGCCGGCAACCCGACCAAGGCCGTCATCACCGTCCCGGCCTACTTCGACGACTCGCAGCGGCAGGCCACGCGCGACGCCGGCCGGATCGCCGGCCTGGACGTGCTCCGCATCGTCAACGAGCCGACGGCCGCCGCCCTGGCCTACGGCCTGGACCGTCGCAAGACCGGGACCGTCGCGGTCTATGACCTCGGCGGCGGCACGTTCGACTGCTCGATCCTGTCGATCCGCGACGGCGTGTTCAAGGTGCTCAGCACCAACGGCGACACCCACCTCGGCGGCGACGACTTCGACCGGGCGGTTATGGCCGTCGCGGCCGGCGAGTTGAAGACGGATTTGGCGGCCCGCGACGCGGAACTGCTGCAACACCTGCGCGACCAGGCGGAGCGGACGAAGATCGCCCTGTCGGCGGCCGAGTCGGCGGACTTCGTCTTGGACCTGCCACAGCGCGGCATCAGTTACCACCGGACGTTTTCGCGGGCCGAACTGGAGGAGTTGCTCCGCCCGTTCGTCGACCGCACGCTGGAAAAGTGCCGCTCCGCCCTCCGCGACGCCGAGTTGTCGCCGAAGGACGTCGACGAGGTCGTGCTGGTCGGCGGCTCGACCCGCATCCCGTACGTCCGCCGGCGGGTCGGCGAGTTCTTCGGCCGCACGCCGCACACCGAGCTGAACCCGGACGAGGTCGTGGCCCTCGGCGCGGCCGTCCAGGCCGACATCCTCGCCGGCGGCCGGCGGAGCATGTTGCTGCTGGACGTGGTGCCGCTGTCGCTGGGGATCGAGACGCTCGGCGGCGTCGTGGACAAGCTCATCTACCGCAACAGCACCGTCCCGGCCCGAGCCACGACGCGGTACACGACGTTCGTGGACAACCAGACCGGCGTGGACATCAACGTCTACCAGGGCGAGCGAGAGCTAACGCAGGACTGCCGGCTGCTGGGTAAGTTCAAGCTTCGCGGCATCCCGCCGATGCCGGCCCAGCTGCCGCAGGTGGACGTGACGTTCCTGGTGGACGCCAACGGCCTGCTGACGGTCTCGGCGAAGGAGCAGCGGAGCGGGCAGGAGATGACCGTGACGGTGCAGCCGGCCCACGGCCTGTCCGGGGAGGAGGTCGAGCGGCTGGTGCTGGAGAGTGTCGAGCACGCCCACGCGGACTTCACGGCCCGGCGGCTGATCGAGTTGAAGAACAAGGCCGACGCCGAGCTGCGGCACACCGAGAAGGGCCTGGCCGCGGCCGGCGGCGAGATCGCCGCGGACGAGCGCCAACGGGTCGAGGCCGCCGTCGCCGCCGTCGGCACCGCCAAGAACGGCGACGACCCGGACAAGCTACAACGGGCACTGGATCAGCTGGCCGCCGCGACGCAGCCATTGGCCGAGCGGATGATGAACGCCGTCGTGAAGGCGACGCTGGCCGGCCACGCGCCGGCCGAGGTGACGACGGATCTGGTCGAGAAGCCGAAGGGGTGACGCCATGCCGCTGACCTGGCACGACGCGCGGACGATCGGCGAGGAGCTGTTCGAGAAGTTCGGCGACCTGGACCCGCTGACGGTGCGGTTCACCGACTTGCACAAGTGGGTGACGGAGCTGCCCGACTTCGCGGACAACCCGAAGAAGTCGAACGAGAAGATCCTGGAGTCGATCCAGATGGCGTGGTACGACGAGTGGCAGTCGGAGTACGGAGGGTGACGGGGCGGTCAATCCGTCCGTGCGGCCGGCGGGACGACTGCCACCCGCCGACGGCGGCCGATCAGCCAAGCGGCCCCGACGATCACCACCAGGACCGGCAGCCACGGTGCCACCGCCACGGCCACCAGCACGAGCCCCTTGCCGCACCGACCCAGCAGGTCCAGCGACTCGCCGAACGTCCGCCCGACCGTCGCGCCGAACGCCGGCGACTCCGGCGGCGTGTACCCCTTCCGCTCCCGCAGCGACACCGTCACCGTTGCCAGGTCAGCCAGGTTGGTTAGCTTCTGCCGCCGGCCCTCGGCCTCCTCGATCTCGCCGCGGACGCGGGACAGTTCCTTCTCGACGGCCAGGATGTCCTCCAGCTTGCCGGTGGACGACTTCAGGTGCTCCTGCAGCCGCTCCTCCTCGACCCGCTTGTTCTTCAGCCGGGCCTCCAGGTCCACGAACTGCTCGGTCACGTCCTGGGCGTCGGTGCGGACGTGGAGCGTCTCGCCGAGTCGGCCGGCCGCGTCCACGAACTCCGAGTACTTCGCCACCGGCACGCGGACCGTCCAGTGCCCGGACCGCGGCACCCCCGGCGAGCCGCCCGTCTCCGACCCGGCGACGAACCCCTTGTACTCCTCGACCAGCCGCAGCAGGGCTTGGCGGGCCGGCTCGATGTCATCGACGAGCAATTCCAGGGTGGCGGTGTGGATGACGCGGCGGGACGTGGCCCCGCCGTCCTGGGCCGGGGCCTTTTGGTCGCCACCGGCTTCCCTCTGAATGGGACCGACCGGGTTGCCGGAGCT
>DASXAN010000610.1:0-1851 GCA_036406755.1 Gemmataceae bacterium | reverse complement strand
CGCTGATCGAGCTGCGCGAGCTGAGCGTCGTGTTTGGCCGGCAAACGGTGTTGCGCGACTTGAATCTCGCGATTCCACGCGGGCAGACGCTGGCCATCATCGGCGAGAGCGGTTGCGGCAAGACGGTGCTGCTCAAGCTGATCATCGGCCTGCTGCGGCCGACCATCGGCCGGGTGCTGTTCGGCGGCCGGGTGCTGGCCGACATGCCGGCCCGGGAGCTGACGGCCGAGCGGCTGAAGTTCGGCTTCCTCTTCCAGGGGGCGGCGCTGTTCGACAGCCTGTCGGTCTACGACAACGTGGCGTTCGGGTTGCGGGCGCAGCGGCGGCCGGAGGCGGAGATCCGCGCGGTGGTGCGGCAGTGGCTGACGGAGGTAGGGCTGCCGCCTGGCGTGACGGAGAAGAAGCCGGCGGAGCTGTCGGGCGGCATGAAGAAGCGGGTTGGTCTGGCCCGGGCGCTGGCGCTGGACCCGGAGGTGATGCTTTACGACGAACCGACCACCGGCCTGGACCCGATCATGACCGATGTCATTAACGAGCTGATCCTGCAAACCCGCCGGCGGAGCCCGATCACCAGCATCGTTGTCACCCACGACCTGAAGACCGTCTACAAGGTGGCCGACCGGGTGGTGATGCTTCACCCACTCGCCCGGCTCGGCCCGGACGACCCGCAAATCCTGTTCGACGGCACGCCGGCGGAGTTGCGGGCGAGCACGGACCGGCGGGTGCGGCAGTTCGTGGAGGGCGAGGCCGGGGAGCGGCTGGCGGAACTGCGGGAATAGCCGGAGGGCACCATGGACCAGCGGCAACAGAGGTTCCGGCTGGGGCTGTTCGTGCTGGGGGCGGCGGTCCTGCTGGCCGTGCTGATCCTGATGTTCGGCGGGTCGGCCGGCCGGCTGTTCACCCGCACCAACGAGTACGTCATCCCGTTCAAGAACGCCCCGGGCGTCACGGTCGGCACGCCCGTCCGCCGGTCCGGCGTCAAAATCGGGACCGTCACCAAGGTCGAGCTGAACGACCAGACGCAGGAGGTCATGGTCACCATCTCCGTGGACCGCAAGCACCCGATCTGGTCCACCGACGTGGCCGAGATTTCCCAGGACCTCCTGAGCCGGGACACGACCATCGACCTGGTCTCGGAGACGCCACCGAGCCGCCCCCTGCCGCCGCCCCAGCCGGTGCCGGCCGGCACGAAGTCCGACGTCCGCCCGGCGGGGGCGATCGCCCTGCCGGCCGACCTGCTCGCCCTCGGCCAGCCGCCGCTGGGCAAGAACCCGCCGGCCGGGGCCCAACCGGCCCCGCCGCCGGCCGGGCCGCCGGCCGTCGAACCGCTCCCGCCCGGGTCGACCATCCCCGGCCGGTCGCCGGCCGACGCCCGGGCCGCCCTCGGCCAGGTGCAGACCATCCTGCCGGCGGCCGAGCAGGCGCTGAACGCCATCCGCCGGTCGGCCGAACGGCTGGAGGCGGCCATCCCGCAGTTGGAACTCGGCGCCCGCGAGTTCACCGAGCTGGGCCGGTCGATCCGCGAGGCCATCCCGGAAGTGCGGCGGACCAACGACGAGTTCCAACTGCTGCTCCGCAACGTCCGCGCGGCCGGCCCGGAGTTGCGGCGGACCAACGAGGAGTTCCAGGTCACGCTCCGCAATTTCGGCTCGGCGGCCGAGCGGGTGGACGTGTTCCTGGCGACCAACCAGGACAAGCTCAGCCGGGCGGTCGATCAGACGGCCGACGTGCTCCAGCGGCTGAGCAACGTGCTCAACGAGGAGAACCAGCGGAACTTCACGGCCACGCTGCGGGCGTTGCAGACGGCCAGCGCCAACTTCGAGAGCATCTCCCGCAACACCGACGAGTTTC
>DASXAN010000609.1:0-3503 GCA_036406755.1 Gemmataceae bacterium | reverse complement strand
GCCGCCGAAATGAGAGGGGCGAGGCCCGCGCGGGCCTCGCCCCTCTCATTTCGGCGGCCCGCTCATCTCGAATGGTCCTTTTCCCTTAGATAGCTCCCGCTGAATGGAGAACTACCCTGCCGGCTCTCGTGAGAGCCTGCGGCGGGTGGCAACCGATCACCCGGGCGCGGGCCTGGCAGCGGCGCCGAAAGCCGGCTCGCCACGGAAGCTCGCGAGGTCCAAGGCTCCGGACGGCCCGCCGCGATCGGTTGTAACCGCCGCAATGTTCCGAGATGATAAGTTGGTCGGGCTAATCACGAGTGCGACTGCCGGTCAAACAGCGAAGTTCGGGAGGGCGATTCGATGCGACACTACGCGATTCTTCTCGCTTGCATCTTCTTTTTCCGCCTGGCGTGCCCGTGCTTCGGCGGCGAGCCGAAGGAACGGATGGTGCTCCCACATTCGGACTCGGTCGTTTGCATCGCGTTCACGCCCGACGGAAAGACGCTGGTATCGAGCGACGGCGAATCGGTCCGGCTGTGGGACGTTGGATCGGGCAAGGCAAAGGCCGCCCTGCCGCGCGGGCGCAGCGCCGCAACGGCCGTCGCCTTCTCCCCGGACGGGAAACTGCTGGCGTCCGCGAACTGGGACACCACCGTCCGGCTTTGGGATACCGCCACCGGCGCGGAAGTCGCCACGCTCACGGGGCACACCGGCCCGGTGCGGACCGTGGCGATTTCCCCGGACGGCTCGTTGCTCGCAAGCGGCGGCGCGAGTGCGAAGTGGGGGCAGGCCGAGGTGAAACTCTGGGATCTGCGCACCCGCGCCGAATTGGCGTCACTGCCCGGGGTCGCCGATCCGGTCCACGGCTTGGCGTTTTCGCCCGATGGGAAGACGGTCGCCTTGGGCGACATTGAGGGGCGAGTGTTTCTCTGGGACGTCGCGTCCAAGCAGGTGCGCCGGTGCCTGAAGGGACATACCTCTGTCGGTAGCGTGGTCTGGTCGCGCGACGGCAAGCGGCTCGTATCGGGCGGCAACGACATCCGTATCTGGGGCCCCGCCACGGGCGAGCTTCTCAGGACTCTGCCCGTTGGGGATAACACGGACGACTGCAACGGTCTCGCGATCTCGAAGGACGGGACCCTGCTCGCGTCGGGCAGCCACCGCGGCAATATCCGGGTTTGGCAGACGGCCACCGGGGAAGCCAGACTCACGCTGAGACGGGCTCCCCCGAATGGCAAACCGACTTGGAAGCCGATCCGAGAGCTGAAGGAGCCCGAGACCAACGTCTACTGCGTCGCCTTTTCGCCCGACGACACGCTGCTCGCCGCCGGCGTCGGCCCGACGGTGAGGATCTGGGACATCAAGGCGCTACTGGCGGCGAACACCGGCGCGGGCGGGAAGCCGTCGAAGTGAACCAGCCCATTCGGCACGTCGGCTTCCAAGAGTAGGAGCGCAGCACCAACGGCGGAAGCTGACCGGGGCCGCCATCCTGGTTTCCGAGTTCCAACGTCCTTTCAGGCGGCCCCGGCAGCTTAGCCGAGCGTTCCGCCAACACTGCTCCATTTGGCGGGAGGTATGTAGCCCGCCTCGCTGCCCGGGCTGCGGTTGTGCAACGGCGGCCGGGCTGCCAGAATGGGGACTCACCCTGACTGGACGTAGGTTCCTGGGGCGAGGCCCGCGCGGGCCCCGGCCCTTCGTGACGGCGGCTTGATAGTCTTGAATGTCCCCTCTTCCTACCCCTTTCCCTACCCCCCACTTCCCTACCCCGGCCAAGTGACGGTCATGGGACCCGAGCATGAGCCGACGATCAGAGAGAACCAGGCAGCGTCTTCCGACACGCACGGCGCCTGGGCGTGGCTGGCTCGGTGGCTGCCGGCGGTCAGGGCGAACGGGGTGTCGATCTCGGGTGCCCGCCCGGCGTGGCCCGCCGAGTCGTCGTTCCCGTCGGAGGCCAGACGGAACCGGGCGTCGGCTGCGGCCGCGTGCCCTGACCGGCTGGCGAAGCCGCTGCCGCCGGTGGCGTCCAGGGCACGCAGGGTGGTGGCGCCGGAGGGGATGTAGGCCACGTCGTTCTTGTTGATGATCGACTGCACCACGTAGCCGTTGAGTACCGCCTCATAGCGGTTGATGTCGCCGATCTCGCCGCCCCGATAGTCGTCGTACCAGCCCAGCGCCCGGAAGTTGACGTTGGGGTCGGTGGCCGCCTCGGCGATCTCGTGCGAGGCTGTCAGGGTCATGCTGCCGTACGGGGTCAGGCCCGGGAAGGTGGCGTTGTAGCCGCCGGCGTAGGCGATGACCCCGTAGTGAATGTCCGCCGCGTAGCCGTTGGCCGTGCGGCCGGCGAAGGCGCCGTGGTAGCCGGCGAAGTCCCGGATGCTCGTGCTGTTGTGGTCGTGGTCGTTCAGGATCGCGACGCCGGGCTCGACGTACACGACGTACAGCCGGTTGGCGTCGGGCTGCTGCAAGTAGCCGGCGTTGATGAACCGCTGGATCTCGCCGCGGATGCCGCTGTCGGTCAGGTAGTAGTTCTTGTTGAGCACCAGCTTGTCGATGGTGCCCGTGGACGTGCTTCCCCGGCCCACGCCGTAGCCGAGCTGGGTGAGCAGGTCCATGTAGGAACTCTGGGGCAGGAAGCGGTTGAAGTTCTCGAACTGGGCGGTCTGGTTGTAGTAGGTGGCGTTGGTGGACCAGTCGGAGCCGAGGTACAGCCCCTGCACTTCGACGTGCGGCAGCACCGCCCCGCCGTGATAGGTGACGGTCGGGACCAGGCGGTCGTCCAGGCGCTCCAGGGCGGGCCGAAAGCGGAACGACGAGCGGGGATTTCGGGCCATGGGGATCTCCGTGTTGGCTTCCCGGACCCGGTCCCCGGCCGCGCCGGCGCCGCGCCGGTCGCCTGAGGGCCGCGACTGACCCGTGAGGCGGATGACGTCTCGGCCGGGAACGCGGTCACTGCGCCGCGCCCCCGGCATGATCTGAACGTCATACGGCGGGTCTCGCCCCAACCTAACGGCCGGGTCCGCCCCGGCCCCGCCGGCGGTCGCACTCTTGGGCACGGGCGTCCTGCGCCTGTGCAGATGGCGGCAGAGGGCCGCCAGCGGAAAGGCGGCGGCTGACGATGTGAAGCGTGCCTGGGGAGGAGGCCGCCGGGCCGTTCTCATTTCAACATGGCCCACCCCTTCCGTCGCCGCCCCGCATCCGGTATATTCGGCGTCGGCCCGCCCTACCGGAAGCGCTGAATGGGTCGGGTGCAGTCCGCAGACGCGCCAGGCGCGTCAGCTCGGACAGCGGGAGGCGGCGTCATGTCAACGGGCGCCGAAGGCGACACGGCGAAATACCCGAACCCGCTGGCCGGCGCACGGCCGAGCGGGGAGCCGCCGGCGGTGCGGGTCGACGTCGCCGCCCGGTCGCACCCCGGACTCGTCCGCCCGGCCAACGAGGACGCTTACCTCGTCGTCCGGTTCAGCCGCGCCCTGGAAACGCTCGGCACGAACCTGCCGGCCGGGACCGCCCCCGACCGGTTC
>DASXAN010000608.1:0-1964 GCA_036406755.1 Gemmataceae bacterium | reverse complement strand
GGCACTTCGGGCAGCCCCCGCTTCTCCTTCCAGGCGACGTGCGTGGGCGTCACGTTCCCCTTCCCGCCCGGCCTTACCGCCAGGAGGCCGTGTTCCGACGGCATCATCTTGAACATCAGTTGCGACAGCGCCCACTCGCCGCGGTCGATCGCGCCGTCCTTGTTCCGGTCGAGCCCGTCAAAGAACAACTGCACCGTCAGGGCGGCGCCGGGGATGTCGCCCGACTCCGTGCGGCGCAGGAAGGCGAGGTCGGCCGGAATCTCGTCCTTGCCCAGCTTGCCGTCGCCGTTCCTGTCGTACTTCTTGAGCAGTTCGTCGAACGTCGGCAGCTCGACGATGTTCTCCGGCTCGCCGGCATGGACCCAGGTGGCGACGTACACGCGCCCGTTGGCCGCCACCGGCGACGTGCACGCCTCGGACGTGAGGCTGACCCACCACACCTCCTTGCCGTCGGCGAGGCTGTGGGCCGCGAGCTTCTTGTTGTTGTGCAGCACGACCAGCGGCGTGCCGCCGTCCTGAATCACCAGCGGCGTCGAGTAACTCTCGCGGCCGGCGGGGAAGCCGAGATTCGGGAACGGGTAGTCGTGCTTCCAGGCGGTCTGGCCCGTGCCGCGGTGGACGGCTAGTAGGCACGGCCCGGGCTGGTAGTCGCGGTTGAGGATGACCAGGTCGCCGGCCAGGATCGGGGACGTCGCGGTGCCCTGCATCGTCCGCGGCGCCGCCAGTGGCAGCTTCCACCGCTCCTTGCCGTCGTGGTCGTAACAGAGCAGGCCGAAGGAGCCGAAGTTGACATACACCCCATCGCCGTCGGCCGCGGGCGTGGACGCGGCCGGGTTGCTGATCTTATGGACCTTCTCAACCTTCTGCGCGGGGGCCGCCTGCCGCCACAGGATGTGGCCGTCGCGGCGGTCCAGGCACAGCGTCTCCAGCTTCCTGGCTGCCGCGTCGTAGGCGGTGAGGAAGATGCGGTCGCCCCAGATACACGGCGACGACGCGCCCGGCGGGAGCTCCGTCCTCCACAGCATGCTCTTGCCCGGGCCGAACTGCGTCGGCAGCTTCTGGCCGTCCGGGGCGACGCCACCGCCATGCGGGCCGCGGAACTGCGGCCAGTGGGCCGCGGCGGGGCTGTCGCCCGCCAGAGTCCGAGCCGCAAGGCCGACGCCGATCGCAGCCGCCAGGAGCCATCGGACCCGCCTCATGGCTAGTCCTCCTCGTCGTCGGTGGTGTGGGACAGCCCGCCACCGTACCGCGCCGCCGGGACGGACGCCAGAGCCCGACGCTATAATGCCCCCACGACCGCGGCCGGCCGGCCGCGTTACCGGGAGCCACCCATGAGCGACATCCGTCTCCGCGAGGCGCTGCGGACACAACTCGACGACCTGAAAGCGAAAGGCTTGTACAAGCGCGAGCGGCTGATCCAATCCCCGCAGGGCACGGCCATCACGGTCAACGGCAAGGAGGTCGTGAACTTCTGCGCCAACAACTACCTCGGCTTGGCCAACCACCCGCAGATCGTCGCCGCCGCCCGCGCGGGCCTGGACAAGTACGGCTACGGCCTCTCCAGCGTCCGCTTCATTTGCGGCACCCAGGACCTGCACCGCGACCTGGAACAGACGATCGCAAAGTTCCACGGCAAGGACGACGCGATCCTGTACACCTCCTGCTTCGACGCCAATGGCGGCCTCTTCGAGACGCTGCTGACCGAAGATGACGCGGTCATCAGCGACGAGCTGAACCACGCCAGCATCATCGACGGCATCCGCCTCTGCAAGGCGCAACGGCTGCGGTACAAACACGCCGACGTGGGTGACCTGGAGCGGTGCCTGGCGGAAGCGAAGTCGGCCCGGCTGCGGCTGATCGCCACCGATAGCGTCTTCTCGATGGACGGCGACCTGGCCCCGCTGCCGGCGATCTGCGACCTGGCAGAGCGGTTCGACGCGGCCGTGATGATCGACGAGTCGCAC
>DASXAN010000607.1:0-6859 GCA_036406755.1 Gemmataceae bacterium | reverse complement strand
TCCCCCGCCGACCCGCCGCGCGGGTCACGCCGCCGGAGGCCGCCATGGCCGACCGCCCGACCGTCCTTTGCGTCGCCAGCTACTACAAGGGCGACCGGTTCCTCCTCCGCGCCAAGCAGGAGGGGTGCCGGGTCCTGCTGCTCACGTCCGAGAAGTTCCTCAACGAACCGTGGCCGCGGCAGGCGATCGACGAGGTGTTCGCCCTGCCCCACTTCCAGGACCGGCGGCTGATCGTCAACGCCGTCAGCTACCTGGCCCGCACCCGCCCGATCCGCCGGGTCGTCGCCCTGGACGACTTCGACGTCGAGGTGGCCGCCCACCTCCGCGAGCACCTGCGGCTGCCGGGGCTGGGCGAGAGCACCGCCCGGCTGTTCCGGGACAAGCTGGCCATGCGGACCCGGGCCCGCGAGCTGGGCGTCCGCATCCCGGAGTTCGTCGGCGTCGTCCACCACGACGAGGTCCGCCGGTTCCTGGCCGCCGTGCCGGGGCCGTGGCTGTTGAAGCCGCGGGGCGAGGCGTCGTCGATCGGCATCCAGAAGCTGCACCACCCGGACGAGGCGTGGCGGGCGATCGAGCGGCTCGGGGACGACCAGTCGTTCCACCTGATCGAGCGGCTGGTGCCGGGGGAGTTGTACCACGTCGATTCGCTGGCGGCGGACGGGCGGGTGGTGTTCGCGGAGGTGAACAAGTACTTCAAGCCGCTCCTGGACGTGTACCAGGGGGGCGGGGTGTACGCGACGCGGACGATGCCGCGGGACCGGCCGGAGGTGGCGGCCCTGCGGGAGGTCAATGACAAGGTCCTGACCGGGTTCGGGCTGACCCGGGGGGCGTCGCACACCGAGTTCATGCGGGCCGAGGGGGACGGCGAGTTCTACTTCATCGAGACGAGCGCCCGGGTCGGCGGGGCGAACATCGCCGAGATGGTCGAGGCGGCGACGGGGGTGAACCTGTGGAGCGAGTGGGCGTGGCTGGAGGCGCACCCGTGCGACGCCTACACGCCGCCGCCGGCGAAGGAGCGGTACGCCGGGGTGGTGATCTCGCTGGCCCGGCAGGAGCACCCGGACACGGCGGCGTTCGCCGACCCGGAGATCGTCCACCGGCTGGACAAGAAGCACCACGTCGGGTTCGTGGTGGCGGCCGACGAGCCGGGCCGGGTGGAGGAACTGCTGACGAATTACATGGACCGCATCCGGCGGGACTACCACACGACGCTGCCACCGGCGACATCGGCGACGGTGTGACGAGCAATTCGGATGTTACTTTTCATAGACGAGAGTGGTCACGACCACCACGACATGCCCTGCGAGGTGCTGGCTGGCGTGGCCGTCACCGAGGACGGTCTGTGGAACCTGGTGCGGGCCATCCGGGCTGCGGAACGAGACTACTTCGGCGGCTACGTCCGCGACCTGTTCGCCGAGGAGATCAAGGCGAAGAAACTCTTGAAACGGAAGCGGTTCGCCGAGGCGAATCGCGACGTGGCAATCGCTCCCGAGGACTGTCCGCGGTTGGCCCATTCGCTTCTGCAAAAGGGCAAGGCGAGCCGGGGCACGGACACCAGCCACCCGACCTTCCACGAAATCGTGGCGTACAGTCGGCAAGTTCTCGGTTTCGTCCACGAGGTGCTGGACATCGCTGCCAGGTTTAGCGCTCAGGTGTTCGCGTCCGTCGTGGACTGCGCCGCTCCGCGGCCCGAGCCGGGCCGCTTGCGGAAGGACTACGTCTACCTGTTCGAGCGCTATTTCTACTTCCTCGAAACGCTCCCTCCGCGGGAGCGGGGACTGGTCATCTTCGACGAGTTGGACAAATCGCAATCGCACATTCTGATCGACCAGATGGCGGCGTATTTCCTCGGGACGGAAACCGGCCGGTATCGCAGTTCGCGGATCGTCCCGGAGCCGTTCTTCGTCCACTCGGAATTGACGACGGGCGTCTTGCTCGCCGACTTGGCGGCCTACATCTTGGGTTGGGCTTGGCGGCGGCCGCACATGGTTCAGCCGGTCCGCGACGAACTCCGCCCATACGCGAACAAGCTGCACGACATGCAATTCCGCGGCGAGAAGCCGAAGCCGGACGGGGGTGGGACTTGGCCGCTTTACGGCATCGTGTCCATCGACGATTTGCGGGGCCGGTTCGACCGGGTGGAGTGATTATAAATGAACGAAGGCAATGGCCGTGTCACGTGGACCCAACCAAAGCCTCCACCTGAATAATACCCGATTCCCTAGGAAAGTCCAGCAAACTGGTTGCGCATCGGCTTCGGACCACAAACAACCGACGGCCTGACCGATTCACCTGGGTCCGGCATTTCACCCATGCTCATCTTCCACGGGCCGCAACAGCAGGTGCACTGCCTGGCGTTCGTCTCCGCCCCGGACGGGCCCGCCCTGGCCGCGGGCTACCAGGACCGGGTCTTCGTCTGGTCGCTGGCCGGCGGCGACCCGGTCGAACTGTCGGTCGCCCCGGTCGAGGAATTGGCCGGCACCCACGGCTTGGAGGAGGTGTCCGCCAGCCCCGACGGCGAATGGCTCGCCGGCCGGTGGTACCGCGGCACCCGCCTCTGGCGGCGGCACGAGGGCCGATGGGCCGACGCCCGCATCATCCCCAGCGATTTCGCGACCGTCACCTTCCGCGACCAGGAATTGATCCTGGCGGCCGGCCGTCAGTTGGCCGAGTCGGGGCCGTGGGGGTACGTGATCGTCCGCCTCCGGCCGGGCGGGTCTCCCGACGTCAATGAGGTTCTGACCCAGCCGCACCCCGACGGCAAGGTGACGCGGGGCGGCCACGACGCCACCACCGCGCTGTCGGCCGACGGCCAATTCCTGGCGACCGCCGCCCGCGAGAAGGCGGCCCAGCTGTGGGACGCCCGCTCCGGCGAGCACCTCGGCTCGCTGCCGCAGCGGGGCTTCGTCGAGGCGCTGGCGTGGTCGCCCGACGGCCGCACCCTCGCCCTCAACGCCGGCGTCACCGTGCGGCTGTACGACGTGGCCGCGCGGACCGAGCGGGTCGCCTTCAAGGCCAAATACTGCTACGTCCCGCGGCTGGCGTTCTCTCCGGACGGCCGGCTGCTGGCCACGACCGACAACAGCACCGGGCTGCACCTGTGGGACGCGGCCACCGGGGCGCGGCGGGCGACCCTGCGGGCCGGGCGGGAACGGCGGCGGCCGGTGGCGTTCGCCCCGGACGGGCTGACGGTCGCGGCCGGCGGTGCGAACGGGTCGGTCGTCGTGTGGGACCTGTAGGCCGAGTCGGGCCGCAGTTTCCGCTTGACCGGCCGCGGCCGCCGGTCGGATCATGGACGGCCGTGCCGCGCCCGAGCGTTCCGGGGCCGCCGATGAGCGACGTCACCCGCATCCTGGCCGACCTCGCGGCCGGCGACGCCCGGGCGGCCGACCGGCTGCTGCCGCTGGTGTACGACGAACTCCGCCGCCTCGGGGCGGCCCGGCTCGCCGCCGAGCGGCCGGGCCAGACGCTCGACGCCACGGCCCTCGTCCACGAGGCATATCTGCGGCTGGTGGGCGGGCAGCGGTTCGAGAATAGCCGCCACTTCTTCGCCGCCGCGGCCGAGGCTATGCGCCGCATCCTGGTCGAAACCGCCCGCCGCAAGGGCCGCGCCAAGCGGGGCGGCGACCGCCGCCGCATCGACCTGGACGCCGACGCCCTGCCCGCCCCGGAGCCGGACGACCAGCTGCTCGCCCTGGACGAGACGCTGGAGCGGTTCGCCCGCCTCGAACCCGCCAAGGCTGAGCTGGTCAAACTCCGCGCCTTCGCCGGCCTGAGTGCGGACGCGGCCGCCGAGGTGCTCGGCATCTCCCCGACCACGGCCGACCGGTGGTGGGCCTACGCCCGTGCCTGGCTGCGGGTCGAAATGACGGGCGAAAAATCCGCCTGACGGTGGGGCGATTCCCCGTCCGACGGCGCATAGGTCTGCGGACAGCTACGACTTCGCAGGTGCGCGAGGCCCCGACCATGACCGAAGCCACGATCTTTGCCGCCGCGCTGGACCATGCTTCCGGCGACGAACGGTCGGCGTACCTGGCGGCCGCCTGCGGCGGGGACGCGGACCTCCGCCGCCGCGTGGAAACCCTGTTGCGCGCCCACGTCGAAATGGACGATCTACTCGACCGACTCGTGGGGCCGCCCGGGTCAACCGGCGGTGACCACCCCGGCACCGTGGTGGCCGGCCGCTACACGCTGCTCGAACGGCTCGGCGAGGGCGGCATGGGCACGGTCTGGGCGGCGGAGCAGACGGAGCCGGTCCGCCGCACGGTGGCGCTGAAGCTCATCAAGCCGGGCCTGGACTCGAAGACCGTCCTGGCTCGGTTCGAGGCGGAGCGGCAGGCGCTGGCGCTGATGGATCACCCGAACATCGCCAAGGTCCTCGACGGCGGCGAAAGCCCACCCGGGGCCCCGGGTGGCCTTGGCCGGCCGTATTTCGTCATGGAGCTGGTCAAGGGCCTGCCGCTGACGGCGTACTGCGACGACCGCCGGCTCTCGGTCCGCGACCGGCTGGACCTGTTCGCGCAGGTCTGCTCCGCCGTCCAGCACGCGCACCAGAAGGGCATCATCCACCGTGACCTGAAGCCGTCCAACGTCCTGGTCACCGAACACGACGGCAAGCCGGTCCCGAAGGTGATCGACTTCGGCCTGGCGAAAGCGCTGCACCGGCCGCTCACCGAGCACACGCTCCACACGGCCCCCGGGGTGATGGTGGGCACGCCGCTGTACATGAGCCCCGAGCAGGCCGGGGTGAACCCGTTCGACGTGGACACGCGGACGGACGTCTACGCCCTCGGCGTGATCCTGTACGAGCTGCTGACCGGTACGACACCGCTGGAGCGGGAGCGGTTCAAGCAGGCGGCGTGGCACGAGGTTCTCAGGCTCATCCGGGAGACGGAGCCTCCGCGGCCGAGCGCCCGCCTGAGCCGCAGCGGGTCGCTCCCGAGCCTGGCGGCCCGTCGGCGGCTGGGCCCGGTGAAGCTGACCCGGCTGGTGCGGGGCGAGCTGGACTGGATCGTCATGAAGTGCCTCGAGAAGGACCGATCCCGCCGGTACGAGACGGCCGGCGGCCTGGCCCGGGACGTGCAGCGGTACCTGGCCGGCGAGGCGGTGGAAGCGTCGCCGCCGTCCGCGGCCTACCGGCTCAAGAAGTTCCTGCGGCGGCACCGCGGGCCGGTGCTGGCCGGTGCGGCCATGTTCGCGCTCCTGATCGCCGGCGTCGTCGGCACGACCTGGGGGCTGGTCCGGGCGGAGAAGCGGCTGCGGCAAGTCGAGGCCGGCAGCGCCATCCTGGCGTCGGTCTTCGCCGACCTCGACCCGTGGCAGGAGGAACGGGGCGGCCCGCCGCTGCGGGCGGTCCTGGGCGACCGCCTCGCCCGGGCGGCCGAACAGCTCCAGGGCGAGGCGGTCGGCGACCCGCTGCTCGTGGCCGACCTCCAACACCGCCTCGGCAAGTCGCTGATCCACCTGGGGTTGCCCGACCGGGCGGTGCCGGTGTTCGCCCGGGTGCGGGCCACCCGGGCGGCGCTGCTGGGGGCCGACCACCCCGACACGCTCGCCAGCGCGGCCAACCTGGGGCACGCTTACCAGGCCGCCGGCCGGCTGGACGAGGCCCTGCCGCTGTTGCGGGACACGCACGCCCGCATGACGGCCGTCCTCGGCCCCGACTGCTGCGACACGCTCACCAACGTCAACAACCTGGCGGTCGCCGACAAGGCGGCCGGCCGGCTGGACGAGGCCCTGTCGCTGTGGGAGGAGATGGTCGCGCGGCTGAAGGCCCTGCTGGGTCCGAACCACCAACGCACGCTCACCGCCATGAGCAACCTGGCGGACGGATACCTGGCCGCCGGCGACCTGGACCGGGCTCGGTCGCTCAACGAGGAAACCCTCCGGCTGCGGACGGCCGCCCTCGGCCCCGACCACCCGGACACGCTCGTTAGCATGACCAACCTGGCCGTGGCTTATCGTGCCGCCGGCCGGCTCGATCTGGCGCTGCCGCTGTTCGAGCGAGCGCTGCGGGGGATGACGGCCAAGCTGGGCGCCAACCACCCGACCACACTCCTGACAATGAACCACCTGGCGATCGCCTGCAAGGCCGCCGGCCAGCCGGACCGGGCACTGCCGCTGTATGAGGAATCGTTCCGGCTGCTGAAGGCCCGGCTGGGCGCCGATCATCCCGACACGCTCCTGGCCCTGAACAACCTGGCGGAAGCCCACCGGGACGCCGGCCGGCCCGAGCAGGCTCTGCCACTCTTCAAGGAGGCGGCCGCGGGCCTCGACCGGCGGCGGTTTCAGCACGAGCACGCCGGCCGGATCGTGGGCAACCTGATCTGTGACTACGAACGGCGGGGGCACTTCGACCGGGCCGAACCCTGGCGGCGGAAGTGGTTGGCGGCGGTGCGGGAGGCGTCCGGGCCGGACTCGCTGCCGTACGCCGCCGAGCTGGCGGCGCTCGGCTTGAACCTGCTCCACCAGGAGCGGTGGGCCGACGCCGAGCCGGTGCTCCGCGAGGGCCTCGCCGTCCGCGCCACGCAGGAGCCGGACGCCTGGACGACGTTCAACGCCCGGTCAATGCTCGGCGGCGCGCTGCTGGGCCAGCAGAAGTACGCCGACGCCGAGCCGCTGCTGCTGGCCGGCTACGAGGGGATGAAGGCGCGCAACGCGAACATCCCGGCGGAGGCGGCGGTCCGGCCGGCCGAAGCGCTGGAGCGGCTGATACAGCTGTACCGGGCGACGGGCCGACCGCAGAAGGCCGCGGAGTGGCAGAAGGAATTGGAGGCGGCGAAGCCGTAACCGCGCTCCGGGGCGAGCGGCGGGGCTTGCCCCCGCCGTCTTTGCTTGTCCCCGCGACTCGAAGACGGCG
>DASXAN010000606.1:0-16379 GCA_036406755.1 Gemmataceae bacterium | reverse complement strand
AAGACTCCGCGTCGCGGCTAACCGGGCTCGGACGGCCCGACCGGGCCGGCGGCCGGGCCTCACGTCTTGCAGCCGCCGTCGCGGGTGGCGTGCCGCAGGCAGCCGGCCAGTGCGACCATCAACACCGCCCCGGCCAGCACGGCCAACAGCCGGCCGACCCGCGCCCCCAGACGCAGCATGGCTCCCCCCTCCGCGCTATCTTCGGAAGGGAGCCGCTATACCACGCCCGGCCGGCCGGTCAAGCCCGCTTCCGCCGCCACGCCGCGAAGGCCGCCGCGGCCCCGCCGACCAGGAGCAGCGTCCCCGGCTCCGGCACGACGTTGATGACGGCCCCGCCGTAGATGTTCGACACGATGTCGCTGCCGACCTGCAAACCCGTCACCGTCGAATAACGGCGCAGGTTGCCGTTGCCCGGGTCGGGCGGCGCCCCGGAAAACTGGTGGCTGCCGAGGTCGGCCACCAGGATCGACGCCGGCGAATCGATGTAGAGGCCGCCGGGGAACTGGTTGGCGAGCGACCCGCCGGGGGCCACCAGCGCCGCCAGCGCGGTATTGGTCCCGACGTCGTAGCGGTCGATGGCGCCGCCGAGCAGGTCGGCGTAGTAGAGCGTGTTGCCCGACAGGGCCAGCCCGGCGAACCCGGTGCCGGGGGTGCCGGTCACCAGCGGCGTCGCCGCCCCGCCCGTCAGGTTCACGACCGACAGCCGGCCGCCGCTGAACGTGGACGTGTTCGTCTCGGTGAAGTACAGGTTGTTGCCGTTGACGAGCAGGCCGGACGGCTGGTTCAGCCCGCTGGCGAGCGTGGTGACGAGCGTGGCGGCGCCGGTCGACGGGTTGACGGTGAACCGCTTAACCGTGCCCGTCCCGGGCGTCGACTGGCTGACGAAATCGGAGACGAGCATGTCGCCGTTGGCGGCGAACGCGACGCCGCCGGGGACCTGGATCTGGCCGCCGAACGTGACCGAGCCGACGACGGCCCCGGTGGACGGGTTGATCTTCGCGATCGACGCCGTCCCCTGGCTGGCCGAGTACAGGAACCCGTCCGGCCCGTAGGCGAAGGCCGCGGGCAGCGAGACGCTGCCGACGGCCGGCGGCACCGTCGCCCCGGTGGTCGAATCGACCCGCAGAATGGAATTGTTGTAGAAGTCGGTCACGAAGACCGGCTGGGCTTGGGCGGGGGCGAACGTCAACACGAGAACGGCCGACGCGATCAGAAAACGGGGCCAGCTCATGGTGCGGTCCTCATTAATGAAAATACGTCCATGAGAACGAGCGTCCTATCGCGGGACTTCCATAAGATAGGTAAGCTGGAGCCCGAATCAATTCATCCGGAGGCGGAATTCATGAGGCGGGCGTTCACGCTGATCGAGCTGCTCGTCGTCATCGCCATCATCGCCGTGCTCGTTGGCCTGCTGCTGCCCGCCGTCCAGAAGGTGCGGGCGGCCGCCGACCGGGCCAAGTGCCAGAACAACCTCAAGCAGCTCAGTCTGGCCCTGCACAACTACGAGGGTGCGACCGGCACGCTGCCGCCGGCCTTCCGCGGGACGCTCAAGCCGCCCTATGTCGGCTACCCGCTCTACGTCGATTCCTGGGGCGTCCTCGCCCTGCTCTCGCCGTACCTCGAACAGACGGCCGTCTACAACACCCTCAATCTGGACGTCCCCCTGTACGTGCCGCCGACCTACATCTTCGCGGCCGACAACCAGTTCGCCATTGCGCAGACGGTCAAGCTGTTCCTGTGCCCGTCCGACCGGATGGCCCCGGTCGCGCAGCTGAACGCGACCACGCCGATGGGGCCGGCCAACTACGTCGCCTGCCAGGGGT
Source organism: Gemmataceae bacterium (assembly GCA_036406755.1). Classification (GTDB taxonomy): domain Bacteria; phylum Planctomycetota; class Planctomycetia; order Gemmatales; family Gemmataceae; genus DASXAN01. The sequence continues at coordinate 14,556 of DASXAN010000606.1, read as the reverse complement.
CCGGCACGACCAACGGCGGCCCGCCGTTCGGCTCGCCGTGGAACGCCGACGGCCTGTTCCGAGCCAAGGACGGGGTGCGGCTCAACGACTGCCCGGACGGCCTGTCGAACACCGCCGCCCTGTCGGAGAGCCTGCTCGGGGAAGGTGACGAAAGCACGACCGGCCCGACCCCGCCCGGCGACGTGCAGCGGGTCTACCGCTACCCGCCCCTCGGGTCGGTCGTGTCGGACGCCGTGTGCGCCGCGGCGACGACGTGGAACTTCAACCACCGCCGCGGCTTCCTCTGGGTGTCCGGCGAACTCCGCTGCACCAGCTACAACCACTACGACACGCCGAACGCCCCGACGCCGGACTGCATCGCCAATGACGTGCTGACCCAGGGGGCGATGCAGCTGACGGCCGTGGGTTTCCGGGCCGCCCGCAGCCTGCACTCCGGCGGGGTCAACGTGACGTTCGGCGACGGGTCGGTGCGGTTCGTCGCCGACAGCGTCCAGCGCGACGTGTGGCGGGCTTTGGCGACCCGGGCGGGCGGCGAGACGGATGTGAACCCCTGACCGCCGGGCTCACGGCCGCCGCGGGGGCGGTGGGGCCGACGCGGCGCTCGGCCGTTCCTCCTCCACGGCGGCTTCCTTCTTCTCCCCGGACGGCACGTCCTCCAACGGCGAGCTGTCGGCCCCGCCGGCGGCCTCATCGACGTGGCCGTGCTGTGGGCCGTACGGGGACGACGGGCGGCCCCGCTCGTCGGGGCGCCGGGTTGGATCGTTCGGCATGGCGGGACTCCCGGATGCGGGGCGACGACCCAAACCGGGTGCGAATCGGGTGCCGCGTGTGGGTGCCATGCCCACGGCTTTGCGTGGACATGTCTTGGGTACAGCCCATGCCCACGCAAAGCCGTGGGCATGGCACCCGAGACAAGCATCAGCCCAGTCGCACCCGGGCCGGCTCGGGCACGACCCGCAAGCCGGTGTCAGCAATGAAAAGGTCCCCGGCGTGCGGGCATAGCCGCCGCTGGTCGGGCGGCATGCCCTCGACGGCCGTCGTCAGCACCAGCTTCACCCCGCCGTCTCGTTCGACCAGCAGCGGGCACGTCACCCGTGGCGAGCCGGGCACGACCCATTCCCCAAGCCGCTCGCCGGTGCGGAGGTCGTAGTGATACGCCCGGCCGTCAGCGACCTTGCCGGGGTTGTAAATGGCGATGACCGCCGTGCCATCGCCAGCGTCGGCCATGCCGTCCGGGAAGCCGTCCACGGCCCGCAGGTCCACGGCCACGCCCTCCTCGCGGCCGGTGCGGCGGTCCGCGTCGAGGTGGTAGCGGGCGACGACCCGCCGCGGCGTGTCGATGTCGTAGAGCACCACGCCGCCGGCGTTCCGGCCGAACACCTTGCCATTCGAGCAGGTCTGCTGGATGGCCAGCACGGTCACGCGGCGGTCCGCAGCGGTGAACAGGTACAGGGCGGCAATCGGGTCCTTGAACTTCAGGTCCTTGGTGCCGAAGACCACGCCCCGTCCGTCCGGGGTCGGCGCGCCGTCGTTGATGATCGTCCGCGGGTTGTCGTCGGGGATGGCGGCGAGGTGCGTCCAGGCGCCGGTTTGCAGGTCGAGTGTGCCCAACTCCTTCTCCCGGCCGACGAACACGACGCCGGACCGATCCGTCAGCGCGAGAAAGCCGGGCCGGGCCGGCTGGGGCAGGACGCGGTGTTCGCCGGTGTCCCGGGACCGCAGGTGGACGGCCCCGCGGGTGGCGTGCTCGGCCGTCTGGATGTTGACCCACGCCAGGGCCGGCCGGCCGGCGACGGTGACGGCGTGCGGGCTTTCCGGCAGGAAGCGGTCGTCCTCGGCCGGCGGGGCGAACAGGACGCGAGCGGCGGACATGGCGGCACCTCCCCCTGTGGGATGGGTCCTATAGGTCGTATAGGACCTATTGGACCCATCCCACAGGGGCCACCATGCTCACCGGCAAAACCGCACTCGTCACCGGCAGCAGCCAGGGCATCGGCCTGGCCGTGGCCAAGGCGTTCGCCGCCGCCGGGGCCCGGGTCGTGCTCACGTCCGAACGGCCGCGGGACGGTGTCTCTGACGTCGAGCCGGTCCTGCGGCTGCCCGGCACGCACTACGTCCAGGCCGACCTGACCCGCGACGGCGAACCGGAGCGGCTCGTCGCCGAGGCGCGGGACCGGCTCGGGTCGATCGACGTGCTGGTCAACAACGTCGGCACCTACCGCGAGCCGCCGTTTCTGGACCTGACCCGCCGCGATTTCGACTTCATCTTCGGGCTGAACCTGTGGGCCGCGATCGCGGTGACGCGCGAGGTGGTGCGGCGAGCGAAAGGAAAGGGTGGCCGCATCTTGTTCACGACGTCGCTGAACGGGTCGCGGTCGGAGCCGGCGCACACGCTCTACGACGCGAGCAAGGGGGCGGTGAACGCCCTGACCCGCCAGCTGGCGGTCGAGTTAGCCCTACTCGGGTTCACGACGGCGGCTGTTGCCCCGGGGCTGGTCGAGACGCCGCTGACCGACTTCGGCCTGCGGTCCGACCCGGCCGGTCGGAAGGCGGTCGAGGAGCAGATCCCGCTGCGGCGGATCGGCACGGTGGACGATGTGGCCGGGTGGTATGTATTCCTGGCGTCCGACGCGGCCCGGTACGCCACCGGGACGATCGTCACCGTGGACGGCGGGCTGGACGCGCAGCAGATGGCCGTGCGACCGATCACGGACGCGGAGCGGGGCGGGGTGCCGTAGGCTCGGCGAGCCGCGTCAGCACTCAGGTTTGGCGCGGCGCAGGGCGAAGCCGATCAGGCCGAGCACGGCCAGCAGGATCGGCATCACGTCCTGCGCGTACGTGGTGGTAAGGGCGAGCATGGATGTCCGTCCCTCGGGGTGTCTATCTATGACATTGAAATTATTCCGAAAATGCGGACACGAAATCCGAGATTTTTTCAGTTTTTTTCCATCCGGCGGCCGCCCGGACGGACGACCGCCCATCCAACGACCGCCGCCGCCAGTACGGCGATCGCCGGCCCGAACAGGTGCCCGCCACGCGTGTATAGGCTCATCCCGTCCGCCGCGTGGACGGTCGCGTGGGCCGTCCCCTCCAGGTACAGCGTCGGCCGCCGCGGCCGGCGGTGTAGCCGGTACGGCACCGCCGCCAGCACCCGGCCGCGGTTGTCGATGACTTGGCTGACGCCGCTCGTCGCCGCCTGCACCACGGCCCGGCGGTTCTCGATCGCCCGCAGTCGCGGCAGCAGCGAATGCTGGGCGTGCTGCGTCCCGCCCCAGCCGCCCTCGTCCAGGGTCGGCACTACAAGTAGCTGTGCCCCGTGGCTGGTCAGCTCCCGGGCCGTCGTCGGGAAGTCCATGTCGTAGCAGATGGCGACGCCGACCCGCAGCTCCCGGCCGTCGATCATGAGCGGGAACGTCGGGGCCTCCGCGGCCGGCGTGTGCAGCTCGACGAACGGCACCCGCTCCCGCTTGTGGTAGACGCCGGCGTCGCCGGCCGGCGACACCCAGTACGCCAGGTTTTCGTGATGCTCCCCGACCGGGTGCTCGCTGCCGGTGCCGATCCAGACGCCGTGCCGGCGGGCCAGATCGCGGACCGCGTCCAGGTTGCCGGGCCGCTCCGCGAACGCCTCCTCCGGCCACACGACGACTCGTGTCCCGGGCGCTTCCCTCAGCAGTTGCTCGGTCAGTTCGATCAGCACATCCAACCGCTCCCGCTCCGTCTGGACGACACCGACCGGCACGGCGACGCCGCTGGGTTCGCGGTTCAGATGCCACGCCCCGTACCCGACCTCGGCCGCGACCAGCAGCCCGACCGCCACCGCCGCCCGGACGGGAAAGCAGCGTGTGACCCACCACCGGGCCAGGATTAGGTTGCACAGGAACGGGGCGAGCGACAGGCCATAGCCGCCCCACAGGTCCGCCGTCTGAGCCAGAACCGGCTCGGCGACCCGGCTGTGGCCGAGGACCAGCCAGGAGAACCGCAGCGGGTCCAGCTGCGGGCTGAGCAGGTCGAACCGCAGGGGCGTCCACTCCGACCGCACGAATTCGATGGCGATCCACAGCAGCGGCCACGTGAGCCAGATGCTCGCATCAAGACGGCGAACGCGAAACGCGAGCAGGCCGAAGACGACGATCCAGCCGATCGGCACCCAGATGAGGACCCACCCGAGCACGTCGAAGACGCGGAACAGCCAGACGCAATCGACGAACATCCAGGCGCACCCGAACACGAACGCCGCCCGCGCCGCCAACCGCCCCGACTCGGCCCGCAACAGCGCGACGAGCAGTGGCACCAGCCCGACCCAGGCGAGCGGCCAGGCGGCCACCGGCGGCCGCGTCGGCAGCGGCCCCAGCGGGAACGCACCTGCCGTCAGCAGGCCGCCGGCGATGAGCCAAATTGTCCTTGGTCCCTGGTCACTTGTCATTGGTCATTTGTGCGAACGGGCACGGCTGCGTATATCCTGGGCGTGGCCCGACGAAAAAGCCAATGACTAATGACCAGGGACGAATGACCAATGACCAATCCAAAAAGCCGGTACGAGTACGACTACCAGCGGCCGTCGGTCACGGTGGACATCGTCGTCGTGACCCGGGAGCCGCGGCCGCGGGTGCTGCTCATCCGCCGCAAGGCCGATCCGTTCGCCGGGGCGTGGGCGGTCCCCGGGGGCTTCGTGGACCCCGGCGAGACGCTGGCCGAAGCGGCCGCCCGCGAGCTGCGGGAGGAGACCGGTGTCACCGGGCCGGACCTGGAGCAGCTGGCCACGTTCGGCGACCCGGGCCGCGACCCGCGGGGGTGGACGGTGAGCGTCGTATTCCTGGCCCGCGTGGACGCCGGCACGCCGGCCGCCGCCGGGGACGACGCCGCCGCGGTCGGCTGGCACCCGCTCGACCACCCGCCGCAGCCGTTGGCGTTCGACCACGCGGCCGTCCTGGCCCGGGCCCGCGCCCGGCTGGCGGCGTTCGCGCCGTGACCCGGTGCTACCAGGTGTGGGGCTCGCCCCACCCGCCTCTGCGGCGGCGGCGCGACGCACGTGCCCCAACCGGAATGACCCATTTTTGGCGTCGCGCCGGATTTTGTTCTACAGTTGGAAAAGTCGTCACCGGCCCCAAACCCCGGCTCGCCCATGAAGCGCCGTCCGGCCGCCCGCGAGCGCGCTGCGCCCGCCCCGTCCGCTTTCCTCTCCACCGCCCACCCGGCGGACACGGTCAGCCCGCCGCCGCGGCCGGCCGCCAAGCCGGCCCCGGCCCCACCGACGATCGGCAGCGTCCTGGGCAAGTACGAGCTGGTCGGCCACCTGGGGCGGGGCACGACCAGCGTCGTCTTCCTCGGCCGGCACCGCAAGCTCCAGATGCCGGTCGCCGTCAAGGTGCTGCACCTCGACGCCCTGGCGAGTTCGCCGCAGCTGCTCGGCCAGCTGGTGTCCGAGGCCATCTTGCTGGCCAAGCTCAATCACCCGAACATCGTCCGCCTGTGGGACCTCGACGACGAGGGGCCGGCCCCGTACCTGGTGCTGGAGCACGTGGACGGGACGACCCTGGCCGGGCTGATCGAGCAGAAGGGGACGGTGCCGATCCCGCTGGCGTTCGCCATCGTTCGCCAGGCGGTCGAGGGGCTGGCGGAAGCCCACAAGGTGGGCATCGTGCACCGTGACGTGAAGCCGGGCAACCTGCTCATCGGCCGGGACGGGGTGGTGAAGGTGGCAGACCTGGGGCTGGCGACGGTGGTCGGCGACCGCCTCTCCCGGCAAGTGGAGGGCCGGTCGCCGACCCTGCCGGCCGGGACGGCCGCGTACCTCGCCCCCGAGCAGGCCCGCGACCCGTCCAAGGCCGACTTCCGGGCCGACGTCTACTCCCTCGGGGCGACGCTGTATCACGCCCTGACGGGCAGCTTCCCGTTCGAGGGGCGGACGTCGATCCAGGTGATTTTCAAGCACCTGTGTGAGCCGGTCGTGCCGCCCCGTCGGAACCTGCCGGAGCTGACCGAAGAGCAGTCGAACCTCGTGGTGCGAATGTTGGCCAAGGACCCGGCCGAGCGGTTCGCCAGCTACGACGAGCTGCGGCTGGCATTGGCCCAGGTGGTCGGCGACCGGCGGGCCCCGCGGCCGCTGGCGGAAGCGTTCCTGCAGTTCGCGGCGCTGAAGTCGGCGTGAGCAGACCCTAACCCTCCGGCCTCCTTGCCGAAGCGGGAAGGGGGCCGGGGGTTAGGCTCCCCTCATTTTTCTACCCCTCCCCCGACCGGCGCGTTACATTCACGGCCGGTCACCGCCTCTCTCTCGCACGGCTCACGAACCCGCGACACGCTGCTGTGCGTGCCCGGACCTCCCTTCCGGTCCGCCTGTGAGGTGCGTCATGGCCACGCCGACCGCCGCGACCGAACTGGCCCCCGAGTGGGCCGACCTGCTCGACGCCCTGGACTTCGCCCGCGACCAGTTCGCCCAGTGGGGCCGCGACGGCGCCCTGCACGAACCGACCGCCCGCGCCCTGGCCGACAACTACGCCCGGCGACGGGACGCGCTGCGGGCCGACGCGCGCGGCGGGGCCGCCCCGCCCGCCGAGACGAACCTGCCGCCGGCCGACGGGGCCGACCCGGCCGCCCGCATGGTGCGGTTCTGGACGTTCCTGGCCGGGGAACTCCGCCGGCTGGAGGGGGCAGGCCAACTGTCCCTGGCCGACACCCACGCGCTGTTGGCCGACGCCCGGGGCCACATCAACTTCCACCGCAAGCGGTTGACCCCGCCGCCGCTGCCGAACTGGTCCGGGGCCGGCGAACCGGAGCCGCCGCTGGTGACGGCCGCGCCGGAGCCGGCCGCCAAGCCCCGCCGGCCGGTGCTGGAGATCCTCCTCGACCCGCGGTCGATCCAGTGGTTTTTGGCGTTCGGCGGCGGGCTGTTCGTCCTGGGGCTGGTGCTGTTCCTGTACACCAAGGGCGTGTTCGAGAACAAGGGGGTGGTGGCCGTCTGCCTCGGGGCCGCCAACCTTGCCGCGCTGCTGGGCGGGTGGGCGCTCATCCGCCGCAGCCGCTACCAGCTCGCCGGCCGGGCGCTGACCCTGCTCGCGTGTCTCGTCATGCCGTTAAACCTGTGGTTCTACCACGCCCAGGGCCTGATCACGCTGGAGGGGCATCTGTGGGTCGCCGGCGTCGTCGTGTGCGGCCTGTACGCGGCGTCCGCGTGGGTGCTGAAGGACTGGATGTTCGTCCCGGTGCTGATGGGCGGCGTGGCCATGACCGGCCTATTGCTCCTGGCCGACCTCGGCCGGTTCTGGGAGATCGCCGCCCCGAGCACGCTGCTGGTCGCGCTGGGGCTGATCGGCATCCACGTCGAGCGGTCGTTCCCGCCGGACGACGGGCCGTTCGGCCGCCGCCGGTTCGGGCTGGCGTTCTTCTACTCCGGCCAGGTACTGCTGGCCGGCGGGCTCGTGCTCCTGCTCGGGGCACAGCTCGGCGGCCACTGGCTGTACCCGCTGTTCCAAGGGGTCTACGAGGCCCGGCACGCCCTGCCGTCGCCGGTGGTCACGAACACCTGGTATCAGGCGCTGGCCCTGGCACTGGTGCTCGCCGGCATCTACGGCTGGCTGTACTCGGACCTGGTGGTCCGCCGGGTCGGGCTGTATGTCTACCTGGCCGCCGCCGGTGTGCTCTGGGCCGAGGTGCTGACGCTGGAGCTGCTGCATGTCCACGTCGGCTCGTCGGTCGTGCTGGCGACGCTGGCCCTGACGTCGCTGGCGGCGAACCTCCTCGAAACCGGCTCCCGGCGGGCGGACTCATCGCGGTTCGCCCACACGCCGCGGTTCGCCGCGCTGGGGCTGTGCCTGGCGCTGGTGCCGGTCGCGTTCGGCGTGATCCTACACGTCCGCGCGACCTCGGCGATGCTGCGGCAGTGGCCGTACGAAGGCGGCTGGGCGTTCGTCGGGGCGATGGCGGTGACGGTCATCGCCTGCCGCGTGGGGGCGCACCTCTACCGCCACGCGGCGCCGCGCCTGGCGGCCGTCTACTTCTTCGCCACGGCGGCGGCCGAGCTGGTCGGGGCGGCCGGCCTTCTGCGGGCACTCGGCGTGACGGCGTGGGAGCAGCAGGCTCTGGTGCTCATGCTCATCCCCATCGCCCACGCCGTGGCCGCGTACCTGTACCGCGACAAGGAGTGGGCCGACCCCGTCCTGTCGGCCGGGCAGGCGGCGACGGCCGTCATGCTCCTGTCGAGCGTGGTCGCGGCCCTGGACGGGTTCAACGCGGCCGTCGTCGGCCAGCCGCTGAACCTGTACCTGGCCGGGTTCTTCGCCGAGGCGGCGGTGTACTTCGTGCTGACGGCGGTACTGCACAACCGACCGGGCGGCGTCTACCTCGGCACGGTCGCGGGGTGTGCCGCGGTCTGGCAGGCGCTCAAGTACGCCGCCGTCGCCGACGAGTACTACACCCTCGCCTTCGCCGTCCTCGGGCTGGCGTTCCTGGTCGGCTACCGGGTCGCCGCCCCGCAGGGGAGTCGGCGGGCGAAGGCAGCGTTCGACAGCGCCAACGGCCTGCTGTCGGTGGCGTTCGTGGCCGCATTCCTGCTCGGGTTGCAGCGGCTGGCGTTCAAGGACGTGCAGTGGCTGTTCGTCGGCGTGTGCGTGACGCTGGCGGCCGTGTCGTGCCTGGCGGCCGGGATCGTGCGGCAGGCTGGGTGGCGGCGGTGGTACGTGGTCATGGCCGTCGCGCAAGGGCTACTGACGCTGCTGGCCGTGCAAGCGCTGAGCCTCCTGTCGCCGTGGCAGAAGGCGGAGCTGCTTGCCGTCGCGGCCGGGGCGACGCTGCTGGTCCTCGGCCACCTCGGCTGGTACCGCGAGCGGCAGCGGGAGAACGACCTGGTGACCTTCTCGCTCGGGCTGGGCAGCGCGCTGGTCGGCGGGGCGCTGACGGTCGCGGTGCTGTACCACCGGTCGGTGTCGGTGCCGCCGCTGTCCTGGCCGGACGAGCTGGGCCTCTTGGCCGGCGGGCTGATCCTGCTGGGGAGCGGGTACGTGCTCCGGGTCAAATCGACAACACTGGCCGGGGCGGCGATGCTGACGGTGTACGTGGTGACGCTGCTGCTGCTGGCTCGCGGCGTGGTGCAGGAGGCGGCGCTGTGGCTGACGATCGGCGGCGGGCTGATTTTCCTGACGGGGCTGGGGCTGGCGGTGTACCGCGACCGCCTGTTGACCCTGCCGGACCGGGTGAAGAACCGGGAGGGCGTGTTCCGGGTGCTCAACTGGCGCTGACCGGTTTTTTCGTGTAACCTTTTTCCCGGCCCGCTTCATGGGTATGGTGGAGGGCACCCATGAGCGCGACCGGTCTCTGCCCCGCGTGCGGCTCCCCGCTGCCGGCCGACGCCCCCGGCGGCCTGTGCCCGCGGTGCCTGCTGGCTGGCGGCCTCGAAACCGCCGCCTCGCCGGCCGCCGACGCCGGGCCGCCGACGGTCGCCGAGTTGGCCCCACTCTTCCCCCAGCTGGAACTCATCGAGGTGGTCGGGGCCGGCGGCATGGGCGCGGTCTACAAGGCCCGCCAGCCGCGGCTCGACCGGCTCGTCGCTCTCAAAGTCCTGCCTCCGCGGGACGACCCCGCCTTCGCCGAGCGGTTCACACGCGAGGCCCGCGCCCTGGCCCGGCTGAACCACCCCGGCATCGTGCACGTCTACGACTTCGGCCAGGCCGGCGGCCATTACTACATCGTGATGGAGTACGTCGAAGGGGTGAACCTCCGCCAGGCCGAGCGGTCGGGCAAGATGACACCGGCCGAGGCGCTGGCGGTCGTGCCTCAGATTTGTGCGGCGCTGCAATTCGCCCACGAAAATGGCGTCGTCCATCGTGACGTGAAGCCGGAGAATGTCCTGCTCGACGCCAAGGGCCGCGTGAAGATCGCCGACTTCGGTTTGGCCAAGCTACTCGCCGCGGACGAACCGGCCCGCCTGACCGGCACGCACCAGGCGATGGGCACGCCCCACTACATGGCCCCGGAGCAATGGGAGAAGCCGGCCATCGTGGACCACCGGGCGGACATCTACTCGCTGGGGGTCGTGTTCTACGAGCTGCTGACCGGCGAGCTGCCGCTGGGCCGGTTCGCCCCGCCGTCGGAGAAGGTGCGGATCGACGTGCGGCTCGACCGGGTCGTGCTGCGGGCGCTGGAAAAGGAGCCGGAGCGGCGGTACCAGCACGCGGGCGACGTGAAGACGGACGTCGAGAGTATCACGGCCAAGCCGCCACCGACCACCGGCGTCGAGGCGCCGCGCCGGCCCTGGACGGCGGGCGGCGTAGTCGCGCTGATGGTCATCTTATTGTCGGTATTCGCCTACCCGATTGGTATCGTCGCGTTGCCCGTCGTCTGGCTGGTCGCCCGCCGCCGAAAACAGTCGATGGTGAGAGTGGTCGAGGAAGGCATGTATTCCCTCGGCCTGCACCGCCCGGCGACCTGGATGACGATCACTTGCGTCGCCGGGGTGGCCAACGCGCTTGTGCCGTGGGTGGCGGTACAAAGCGGACGGACGAGGGTGTTTTTTTTCGGGTTCGAGACCCGATTCTCGATCCTCCCCGTGGCGATCACGGCCGGCTTTCTGACGCTAGGTCTCTTTTTCTTCGTGACCGCGCGGGTGCCGCAGTCGCGGCTATTGCGTGCGTGGATGGCGCTAGCCGGGGGAGCGATCCTGGTCGCGCTGGCCGCGGTCTTTCTCCACGAGACGTATGGGGTTCGCTATTGGAACGTAAACACGGCCGCGGCGTTCGGCGAGAAAATCACGCGCGAATTCGCTCTGGCTGTCTTTCCCGGGCCGTTCGTCGCGGCGGGGTTGGCGATCGGGTTGATGGTCCTCGGTGCGATTGACTTGCGGGGACACCTGTTGCACCGCCCCGACGGGACGACCAGTTCGGCCGACCCGGTCGGCACGGCGCCGTCGGAGCCGCCGCCTGAGCCGCCGCGCCCCGCCCCGGCACCGGCCGCCGCCGGCCGCCGGCCGCTGCGTGACCTGCTCCGCTCGCCGCCGACCTGGGCCGCCGCGGCGTGCATCGCGGCGGCGGCCGGCACCTTGCTTCCCTGGGTCCGGCTCTCCGGGTTGCCGGGTTTCTTTGCCGTGTTCAAGTTTGACGTGAGCGGCTTCGAGATGCGGGAGCTACACCTGGGCAAGGTCATTGCCGGCCTCTTCCTCGTGACCGGTGCGGCGCTAGTCGTGGCGGCGCGGCAGCCGGCGTCGCGGTACTGGCGGCCGCGCGTCACGATCGCCGGTGCGGTCTCTGTGCTGATCGTGTGGGGCTACTTCTTCTCGACCCACGAATGGCACCCCGTGGGGACGACCAAGATCACGATCGGTGAGAAGACGACCGAACACCTCGATCCGACCGACGCGGCCTTGCTGCCGGCGGCCTATCTCCCGCCCGTCGTTGCTGTTCTGCTGCTGATTCTCGCGGCGATCGACCTGGCCGGCGGGCCCATCCGGCAACCCGGAAGCGCGCCGCCGGTGACGAGCGCCGCCGACCGGGCGCCACCCGTGCGACGGGCGCGGGCCGGGTTCTTTCGCGACGTCGGCCTGCCGGTCCTGGCCCTCGGCGGACTCGGGCTCGTCGCCTACGGGGTCGTCCGCAGCGACGCCGATCGCGCGGTCCGCGACACCGCCGAGGTCGTCATGAACGGCGTGGTCGTCCTGGGGCCGGTCGCCGTCGTGGCGCTAACCATCCGCCGGCTGGCCATGACCCTGCGGCCGCGGCGCTCGACCGGATTCTGGGTCCTGGCCGGGGTGCTCGTCTTCATGACGTGCCTGGCGTACAGCGCCGCCGCGGGGCTCTGGCTGTACCTGCGCGTGGGAGCGGCGCACGACAACCTCGGTCCCGGCGACTTACAGCGCGAGCTGCTCCTCGGCAGGTGGGATCGGCAAGACAAAATCGGTGAGATCGAATTCCGGTCCGACGGCACGTTCGACTGGAGTGAAATCAGCGGCCTGGGCGTAGGACACACTTCCGAATCGCATTCCGGACAATACCGCTGGGTGCGGCCGGAGTCTTCGAGTTGGAAGATCGAGTGTCAGACGAAAGGGCGACCGGATCGGCAATTCAAGGTTGTGTTTGCCGGACCGGACGAATTGACATTGCTCGAAGACGACGGCAGATTCTGTCGGCTCAAGCGAGTGCGGCCGGAAGCGCCCGAGAAAGAGCCGGAGTGAGTTCGCCAGAACGAGCGGACGATCGCCCCAGCCGGCTCTCGCGCGGACGCCACCCGGCTCGCCAACGGAAGCCCCATGCCCGATTTCGCGACCACCCGCTGGAGCCTGGTCGCGGCCGCCAAGGACCCGGCGGCCCGGCAGGCGCTCGCCGACCTGTGCGGTCTGTACTGGTACCCGGTCTACGCCTTCGTCCGCCGCCGCGGCTATTCGGCCGACGACGCCGGCGACCTGACCCAGGAGTTCTTCGCCCGACTGATCGAGAAGGCGGGGGTCGCCGGGGCCGACCCGGCGAAGGGCCGCTTCCGCTCCTACCTGCTCGGCGCCTGCCGGCACTTCCTGGCCAACGAACGCGACCGGGCGGCGGCGCAGAAGCGGGGCGGCGGGAGGCCCGTCGGGTCGCTGGACCTCGCCGACGCGGAGCGGCGGTACGCCGCCGAGCCGGCCGACGGCCGCACGCCGGAGCAGGTCTTCGAGCGGCGGTGGGCGCTGACGCTGCTTGACGGCGTGCTCGCCGGCCTGCGGGCCGAGTATGCAGCCGCCGGGCAGGACGTGCTGTTCGACCGGCTCAAGTCATCGCTGACCGGCGACGCCGGGCCGTATGTCGAGCTGGCCGCCGAACTGGGTCTGACGGAAGGGGCGGTGAAGGTCGCCGCCCACCGGCTCCGCCGCCGCTACCGGGACCGGCTGCGGGCGGCGATCGCCGAGACGGTCGCGACGCCGGAGGACATTGAGGCGGAGATCCGGGACCTGTTCGCGGCGCTGAGTCGGCCCGGTTAGCCGCGACGCGGAGCGGAGCGCGGGACTGCCTCGCGCTCCGCGTCGCGGCTAACCGGTCAGCGGCGCTTGAGTTCGAGTTCGGTGAAGTCGAAATCCGGGTTCGGGCAATCCACCCGCACCTCCGCCGGCCGTCCGCGGCGGTCCAGCACGAACGTCGCCCACCCGTCCGGGATGTACGGCTTGAGCGTCCGCCATTTCACCCGGAACGTGTCGAACTGCCAGTGCTCGAGGTCCGCCACGAACGACGCCGCCGGCGCGAACCGCAGCACCAACTTGCCGTCCTCCAGCGCCACCGCCACGTCGCCGTACAGGTCGCCGCCGTACTTGCCGGCGTACCTGTCCAGCGGCAGCGACGGCTTCGAGTCCTTGGCCCGGGCCGCGTCCGCCCGCTGGCGGGCCGCCGCCCGCGCCGCCTCGCCCGCCTTGTGCCGGGCCGCCGCCTCGCCGCTGCGGTCCCGCGGCGGGGCGCCGACCAGCTGGTCCACGGCCCGGTTGGCCAGGGCGTCGGCCGCCCCGGTGTCGCTGTTGGTCAGGGCCACGACCCCGGCCTTCAGTTCCGGCAGCAGCACGATCTTGGAGAACATGCCGTCAATGCTGCCGTCGTGCTCGACCCGCAGCCGGCCGTGGTAGTCGCTGACGAACCAGCCCAGGGCGTACGCCCGCAGGTGGGCCGGGGACGCCTTGCCCGGGTCGCCGGCCAGGCCGAGCGGCGTCTGCGGCGACCACATCTCCCGCGCCCGGGCCTCGCTATACACCCGCTTGTCCTCGAACTTGCCGCGGCCGAGTTGCAGCCGCACCCACCGGGCCAGGTCGTCGGCGCTGGCGTGGATGGCGGCGGCCGGGCCGACGTTGTCCGAGTTGTACCGGCTCAGGGCGACCGGCTTGCCGGCCTTGACCGTGTGCGGCGTGGCGGCGTTCGCCCCGGCGGAAATCGCGCGGGAACTGGTGACAGCCGTGGCCATGCCGAGCGGGGTGAAGATGCGCTCCTGCACGAACTCGTCCCATGACTTGCCGGCCGCGGCCGGGACGACCTGCCCGGCCGCCAGGAACAGGATGTTCTGGTAGCCGAAGGCACTGCGGAAGCTGCTGACCGGCTTGAGGAACCGGGCCCGGCGGAGCACCTCGGCCCGGTCGTAGGCGGTGTTGTACCAGACGAGGTCGCCTGCGAACGTGGCCAGGCCGCTGCGGTGGCAGAGCAGGTCGCGGACGGTCAGTTCGCGGGTGACGTACGGGTCAGACAGCTGGAACCCGGGCAGGAACTTCGTCGCCTTGTCGTCCCAGCGGACCTTGCCCTCGTCCACGAGGATCGCCAGGGCCGCGGCCGTGAACGCCTTGGTGCAGGAGGCGATGGCGAAGATGGTGTGCTCGTCCACGGGGTCGGGCTTGCCGGCCTCGCGGTCGCCGTAGCCGCGGAGGAGGACGACCTTGTCGTCCCGGACGACGGCCAGGGCGACGCCGGGGGCGTGCCAGTCGGCGAGGACCTTGCGGGCGTAGGCATCGAGGTCGGCGGCGTCCAGGGCGGGCGGCAAGGCCTGGGCTGGGGCGAGGGCGGGGAGGAGGAGGGCGATGAACAGGGAATGGCGCATGAACGGTTCCCGAGAGTTCAAACCGATCCAAGCCCACCC
>DASXAN010000605.1:0-6736 GCA_036406755.1 Gemmataceae bacterium | reverse complement strand
CGCCGGTACGACGACACCAAGTTGAACCGCGACCCGGCCAACGAGGCGGTCCGCATCTCGTTCGTGCCGGTCTACACCTGCCCATCCGACCAGAATAACGGCCAGATCGGGCTGCCCTGGACCCGGCCGGCCAACGGAGCGTCGAATACGACCGACCGGTACATGAACGGGTCCTACCGCGGGATGGGCGGCAAGTGCCACAAGTCCGACCCGACGAAGCCCGACTACGACCCGGGTAACACCGACGTGTGGGGCGGCTACTACGAAACGGAGTACCTGCCCAACTTCAGGGACAAGCCGGGCTGGCGCGGTCCGCTCCAGACCGCGCCGGTCACTCTGCCCGGCATCGCCGACGGTACGAGTACCACCCTACTGGTCGGCGAGCGGACCGTCCGCCCGAGCCAGACGCCGGAGTTCAACCGCCGTGGCACCTTCTGGGCCGACAGCTTTAACCTCTACAGCCTGTCGGCCGCGTGGGGGGAGAGCGCCACCCTGCTGGACGACTACGACACCTGCTTCAAGGTAGAGCGGGCGATCTGCGGCAGTTGCGACAACCGGTGCAAGTACGGCTGGGGCAGCCCGCACCTCGGCCAGATCAACTTCGTCTTCTGCGACGGCTCGGTCCGCTCGCTCAGCCAGGGCATCGACATGGCGGTGTTCCAAGCGATGGCCACGGTCGCCGGCGGGCCGCCGCCCGCCGAGCCGATTGTGAGTGGCTTCTGACGCCGGAGGCCACCATGCGCACTCTTCTGCTGACGGCGGCCGCGCTGCTCGCGGCCGGCTGCGGCGGCGGGCCGAAGTACGTCCCGGTTCGCGGCCGGGTCCTGCTCAACGGCCAGCCGGTGGCCAACGCCGGCGTCGTCTTCCAGCCGGTGGCGTCCGGCGGGAACGTGAACCCCGGGATCGGCTCCTACGGCAAGACCGACGCCGACGGCCGCTTCATCCTGCTGGTCATGGGCAACGAAGCCCCCGGGGCGGTCGTCGGCCACCACCACGTGGCCGTGACGACGAGCGGCTCGGAGGAGGGGGCGGTGGACCCGAACTTCCCGGACGCACCGGCGAAGTCCCGGCGGCCGGCGATCCCCCCACAGACGTACAGCCTGGAGGTCGAGGTCCCGCCGGGCGGATTGACGGACGCGGTGCTCGAAGTCAGGCCGAAGTGACGCGCGACCCGGCCGACGCGGCACGGCTGGCGCGAAGCAGCGGGGCGCGGCGGCTGCTTTCGATGACCGGCCGTGGCCGGCTACCCCGCCTTCAACCGCCGCGCCACCGACTTGGCGGCGCGCAGCGGCGCGGTCATCAGCCAGTACGGCGAGGCGTATAGCTTCCGCAGTTCGCGGCGGGCGGCGGTGAGGTCCCGCGTCAGCTCGTGGACCTGCTCGCTTTGCTTCAGGATCGTCGTTAGCGCGTCGTCGTGGTCCCACCGCCCGCGGACCGTGACGCCGGAGACGGTGCCCTTGGCGGGCCACCAGAACATCGGGTCGGACGTCGCGAAGGACACCGTTCCGTCCGACAGCCGCGTGCCGTTGGTCTGAACGGCCGCGGGGTCGGTGATAACTGCCCGGCCGGCGCCGTCCCGCACTTCGACGGCGTCCAGTCGCACCCGGCAGGTCCGCAATTCGACCGGGTCCCACCGCAGCGCCCGCACGCGGGGACAGGCCGGCACGTCGTACGTCACGCGGAAATCCCGCGGGTAGGCGGACACCCGGTGGCACACCCGCTCGTCGATGTTCCAACCCGCCCCGCTGTCCCAGAAAAGCGTCGAGTAGTCGCCGTCGTACGACTGCGTCACGTTCACCGACCGGAGCAGGTCGAAGAACTGGCGGGTGGCGAATGCGTACTTGCGGGACAGCACCTCGGCCGCTTCCGCGTCGTTGAACAGGGCTTGCAGCCGTTCGATGCCGATCAGCCGTCCGAGCGGCATCGACAGGCGGCAGTAGGCGAACGCCTGTTCGCAGGCGTACTCCGGGCCGTCGGCGAAGTCGGGGTTCACCAGCTCGCCGGCGAACGCCTGTCGGAATAGCTCGGCCGGGACGCCGTCGAAGAACCGCCGGAGGACGAGGTACGTCTCGTTCTGGAGGCGAACGATCGTACCTGGCGACGGGGTACTCAAGTTGCCGCCGTCGCCGCGGACACGATATTGGAGCAGCCGATCGGGCATCACCCGCAGGTCGTGCTTTTTCGCTTGGCGAATCCAGACGTCCCAATCTTGGAGTTGGATCAGGGCGGGGTCGAAGGGCTCGGCCAGCACGACTTCCCGCTCGGCGAACGCGGTGACGCCGTTGAGGTAGTTGCCGTGGTGGAAGAACCGGGCCAGCACCTGCGCCCGGCTGCGGTCTTCGAACTCGAAGATCCGCTCGGCGAAGTGGTCACCGCAGACCGGCCGTCCGTCATCGTCGATGAAGTCGCACTCCGCGAATAGCAGCCGCCGGCCGCCGCGGGAGTACTCCTCAAGCTGCCGGCGGACGCGGTCCGGGTGGCAGACATCGTCGCCGGTGAACAGGGCGACGTACTTGCCGCGGGCCCCGGCGATGGCCCGGTTGGCGGCGGCACTCGGACCGCGGTTGTCCTGGTGGATGACGACCATCCGCGGGTCGGTGACGGCGGCGATGCGCTCGGCCGTCCCGTCCGTCGAGCCGTCGTTGACGACGACCAACTCGATGTCGGTGAACGTCTGCCCGAGGACGCTGCGGATCGCGTCGGCGACGTACTTCTCGTGGTTGTACGTCACCAGGGTCACGGTCACGACGGGGGCGGGTGTCATGCTTGTCGCCTCGCTGCGAATCCGTCAGGCGGCCCGGCGAGCCTCGTTGTTGAACCCGGAAGTCTCAAAGGCGCGGACGGCGGCGCACACCTGATGAGCCTCCCACTCGGCCAGGTGCGGGCCGATCGGCAGGCTTAGCACCTCGCCCGCCAGCCGCTCCGTGACCGGCAGTGGGCCGCCGCGCCAGTCGCACGCGGCGTAGGCCGGTGTGCAGTGTGGTGGGATGGGATAGTGCACGACCGTGCCGATGCCCGCGGCCGCCAGGTGGCGCTGAAGGTCGTCGCGCCGCGGGTGGCGGACGACGAACAGGTGCCAGGCAGGGTCGGCCCACTCCGGGACGTGCGGCAGGGTGAGGCCCGGCACGTCGGCCAGCGCATCGCTGTACAGGGCGGCGAGCCGGGCGCGCCGGCGATTCCACTCGTCGAGGAGCGGCAGCTTCGCGCGAAGGAAGGCGGCCTGGAGTTCGTCCAGCCGGCTATTGCCACCAGCCGTCTCATGCTGATACTTCTGCCGCGCCCCGTAGTTTCGCAGCAGCCGCAGTCGGTCGGCCAGTTCACCGTCATCGGTCGTGATCGCACCGCCGTCGCCGAAGCAGCCGAGGTTCTTCCCCGGGTAAAAACTGAAGCACGCACAGTCCCCCAGACTCCCGGCCCGCCGGCCCTGGTAGCGGGCCCCGTGGGCTTGGGCCGCGTCCTCGATCACCCGCAGACCGTGCGCCCGGGCTATTGCTCGGATCGCATCCATGTCCGCCGGCTGGCCGTACAGGTGGACCGGGATGATCGCCCGGGTCCGCGGCGTGACGGCGGCGGCGACCCGGTCGGGGTCAATCGAGTGTGTGGCCGGGTCCGGCTCGACGGCCACGGGCGCGGCGCCGGTCGCGGTGACGGCCAGCCAGGTGGCGACGAACGTCGTCGCCGGCACGATCACCTCATCCCCGGGGCCGATGTCGTAACCGCGGAGGGCGAGGTACAGCGCGTCCAGCCCGTTGCCGACGCTGACGCAGTAGCCCACGCCGCAATAGGCGGCGAACTCCGCCTCGAAGGCATCGACTTCCCGGCCGAGGATGAACCAGCCGGCGTCCATCACACGGTGATAGGCGGCGTCCAGGTCCGCCCGCAACTCGCGGTAGCCGGCGCCGACATCGAGGAACGGGATCACGCGGCGGCCCTCACGGCCCGGAGGAACTGCTGGTAGTCGCGGAAGTAGTCGGCTTCGTCATACGGGGCGGACGCCAGCACCAGACAGACCGACCCGGAGGAGAAGTTCTCCAGCTCCCGCCAGACCATCGGCGGGATGTATAGGCCGTAGTACGAGCGGTTCAGGTGCTGCGTCTTGGTCCGGTAGCCGTCGGACAACACGACGTCGAAGCTGCCGGACATGGCGATCAGGAGCTGGTGCAGCCGCTTGTGTGAGTGGCCGCCACGGTCCGCCCCGCCGGGCACGTCGTACAGGTAGTACACCCGCTTGATGTCGAACGGGACGTGCCTGCCGCCCTCGACGAACGTCAGATTCCCCCGCGGGTCGCCGATCTTGGGCAGCTCGATGATCCGGCAGGCGTCCAGCATGGCGATCCCTCCCGGCCGGCGTCACGCCACATCGAGTTCGTACCAGTCGTAGGCGACGGCCCGGGCGCCGTAACTTTCCTTGTTCTCGATTAGCCCGACGTTGAGCCGCGTGCCGCCGTCCTCCGTCGAGATGCCGAAGTCGAAGTAGACCTTGTCCGCGTACACCCCAGACAACAGGCCGTCAATGACGCAGTCGAGTGCCGCCAGATCCTTGCCCTCGTCGGTCGTGGCGATGTACTGGGCGTGGGCCACGTGCCGGTTCTCATACACGACCACGCCGCCGAGCAGGGCGTCGCCCCGGTACGCGCCGAACAGCTTGATGTGATCCGGGTGTCGCTCGGCCAGCAGCCGTAACTCGGCCGCGGTGTGCGTCGGCCGCACGCCGTACTTCGCGCGGAGGTTGGCCTCCTCGATAGCCATAAAGCGTTCGAAGTCCGTGCTCGGCCGGACCTCCAGGCCGCTGGCCCGCGCCTTCTTGACCGCCCACTTCCGGCCCTTCGTCAGGCCCGGCCGGTCGCGGACGACGATCGCGCTGGACACGTCCCGCCGAACCAGCCGCCCGCCGCGGACGAACAGGGCGTACAGATCTTCCTCGGCCGGGATGCGGTGGTAGACGTGCGGCACCGGCTTGTACACGACCCGCGCCAAGCCCTCGGACCGGCAGTGGTGGTGCAGGGCGTCGAACAGGTGCAGCATGGCCGGCGTCTTCATCCGCTCGTCGGTCACGAACCCGCCGAACGTCAACCCGCCGTGGCTGACGAGCGTCGTCTCCTTCCGATTCGCCGGGAGCAAGGCCGCTAGCTTATCGCCGTCGAAGAACAGCAGCGAATGGTCGGCGAACCGGTCGGCGTGGTACTCCATGTAGGAGCGGTAGAACAGGAATACCCCGTTCTTGGACCGGCCGACGAGGTCGTCCCAGGCCCGCCGCCATTTCGGCTCGTACCGTTCGACCCGTAGCATCACGCCCGTCACCAGTGTTCGAGGACGGCGTAGCCGAAGCCGCCCCGGCCGTAGTCGTTGCCGTTGTAGAACAGGTACACCCGGTCGCGATGGCGCACGACGCTGGAGTATCCGACCATCTGTGAGTCCCAGCCGCTGCCCGAGATGGTCAGCCCCATGTCGTCGTCCTGGCGACGCCAGTGGATGCCGTCCGCTGACTCGGCGTACCCCAGCCGGTAGACCTTGGACTTCGTGCCGACCGAGTAGAACATGCGGTACAGGCCGCCGTCGCGGATGACGTACGGCCGGCCGACGCGGTGCTCGTCGTCGCCGCTCATGCCGACGCACACCCGGCCCTCCGGCGGGAAGTGGACGCCGTCCGCCGACTCGGCGTAGCGGATGTCGTAGACGGGCAGCTGCTTGCCCTCGCCCGGGACCCAGGTGCTGCCGGCCCCGTACCAGACCCGCCAGACACCGTTCTCCCACAGCACTGAGTGGGCGACGCGGAAAAACAACTCCGTCGGCGTCCGGTCCAACACCGGGACCGGGCTATGTCGCTGGAACGACCGGCCGTCGTCGCGGCTGACGGCCAGGCCGCCGAAGACGTAAAACCGCACTTTCTGGCCGAGCTGGTAGCCGGCGTAGTACAGGTACCACTTGCCGTCGCGGCGGGTGACGGCGGACGGGATGACGCCGTTCTCGTCGAACGTGCCCGGGATACCGACGTCCAACACCGGCTCATGCGAGACGGCCAAGACGCGGGCCGGGTCCTCGGCATCCAGGTCCACGTACCCGACCCGGCCGATGCCGGCGTCGTCGCGGAAGCCGGCGTAGACGCGGATCGTCCGGTCGTCGAGCAGGCACGGCGTCGGCTGCAACGCCGAGTGCCGGGCCCACGGCGAGCGGCCGTCGGGGGCGTATACCAGGCCCATCTTCCGCCACTTCATCACGACGCTTCCCGCACCTTGAACAGGGCCAAGCTGCTGACCCTCGACGGGCCTTCTCGGTCACCCTTGTACACCTTGCCCGGCTCGGTGTCCTTGACGACCACCGTGCCCGCGCCAATCACGCAGTCGCGGCCGATCGTGACGTTGTCGCCGATGCAACTGTTCACGCCGAGGAAACAACTTTCCCCGACGTCGCAGTAACCGGAGATGACGACATGCGACGAGACGAAGCAGTGGTCGCGGACGACGGACCGGTGGCCGACGTGGTTGCCGCTCCACAGGACAACGTTGTTGCCAATGACGGAGCGGTACTGGATGACGTTGTTCTCGAAGACGAAGCAGTTCTCGCCGACGGTGGCGTTGTGCCAGACGAACGCCCGGCTACTGACGTACGAGGCGGGGGCGTAGCCCTTCTGCTTCGCCTCGCGGTAGAGGCGGGCGCGGACGCGGTTGAGCTGCGTGTAGGTGACGGCGACGAACGTGCGGTGGGCCGCGGGGTCGTAGTGCCGCTCGACCTCGTC
>DASXAN010000604.1:0-7298 GCA_036406755.1 Gemmataceae bacterium | reverse complement strand
CGCGGGCGGCCAGCTTGTCGATGTTGGGGGTGATGGTCTGCGGGTTGTGGCCGAGGTAGCCGACCCAGTCCCGCATGTCGTCCACGGCGATGAACAGGACGTTGGGCCGCTGGGCCGCTGGCGGCTGAGCAACTGGTTCGGCGGCATAGCCGCAAGCGGCTGTCAACGCCGCTACGAGTGCCAGGGAGTGTGTGCGCATCGTGTGTCTCGTAATTGGGTAAAGCCGCTCGCGGCTTAGCGGCTCGGCATCGCCCCGCGCCAACCCTTGATCCACTGCTCCGTCAACCGCGCCACCAGCCCCGCGTTCGCCGGGTCGTTGGCGATGTTGACGTTCTCCTGCGGGTCGGTCTGGTGGTCGTACAGCTCCACGGCCGCCACCTTCTCGTGGTTGTTCCGCTCGACCCAGCGGGTCAGTCGGTAGCGGTCGGTCCGCATCGAGTAGCCCATGAGCGGCTTGCCGCCGGTCTGCCCGGCCGGCCGCGGGAACTGGCTGAACGCCGCCGGCTTCCACGTCCGGCCCGGGTCGGCCAGCACCGGGACGAAGCTCACGCCCTCCAGGTGCTTCGGCGGCGGCAGCCCGGCCAGATCCGCCAGCGTCGGGTAGACGTCCACGAACTCCACGATCGCGTCCGTCCGCTTGCCGGCCGGCGCCATGCCGGGGACGGACAGGATCAGCGTCGAGTTGGTGTCGTTCTCGACGTTGGTGTGCTTGCACCAGGCGTCGTGCTCGCCGAGCTTCCAGCCGTGGTCGCCCCAGAGGATGACGATCGTGTCGTCCCGCAGGCCGAGGCGGTCGAGCTCGTCGAGCACCTTGCCGACCTGGGCGTCCATGTAGCTGATGGCGGCGTAGTAGCCGTGCTTGAGCGCGCGGGCCAGGTCGTCGGGCAGGTGGCCGTGGGGGACGCCCTTGTACGCCCGCAGCTCGCCGCCCTCCAGCACGGCGTAGGGCGGCGCGCCTTTGGCCCGGAACGGGTTTGGGGCGAGCTCGATCTTCGCCGGGTCGTAGAGGTCCCAGTACTTCTTCGGGGCGACGAACGGCAGGTGCGGCTTGATGAAGCCGACGCCGAGGAAGAACGGCTGGTTCTTGGCCTTGATCTCGTTGAGGGCCTTGATCGCCATGTCGGCCAGGGCGCCGTCGTGGTAGGTGTTGTCGGGCACGTCGGCCGACTCGTAGGCCGGGCCGCGGCCGGCCTGCTGCAACTCGCGGCCGGTCTTGCCCTCCTTCTGGGCGGCCTCGCGGCCTTTCCGCACCAGTTCCTTGTTCTCCGGCAGGGCGTAGGTTTCCTTGCGCGGGTTGGTCCACGGTACGGACCACGACGGCGGGTCGTCGTAGCCGCCGTGGTAGAGCTTGCCCATGCCCTGGACGAAGTAGCCGTTGTTCTTGAACAACTGCGGCAGTGTCACAACGTCGGGCAGGGCCTTGCGGAAGTGGGTGACGAGGTCCCACACCTTGGTCGTGTCCGGGCGGGTGCCGGTCATGAGGCTGGACCGGGACGGGGAGCAGACGGCCTGCTGGCAGTAGGCGCGGTGGAACGTCAGCCCGCGGGCGGCGAGCTTGTCCAGGTTCGGGCTGTGGACGTAGGCCATGCCGTAGGCGCCGAACTCCGGCCGCAGGTCGTCCACGGCGATGAAGAGGATGTTCATTCTCTTCGCCGCTTGCGGCTTAGCGGATGGTTCCGCCGCATAGCCGCAAGCGGCTGTCAACGCGGCGACGACGGCAACTGGGAAACGGATCATGGTGGGTCTCACGGGCGGGCCGGTCACCGCCGATCATACGCCGGGTCGCGCTGCGACGCCATCCACCCGTACAAGTTCGCCCGCAGCCGGTCGAGTACCGGCTTCAGCTCCGGCTTGCCGGCGAGGTTGGTCAGCTCGTACGGGTCGGCCGCGGTGTCGTACAGCTCCTCGGCCGGGTGGTGCTCGATCACGTCGAGCAGCTTCGCGGCCGGCGGGTCGGTCTTCGCCTTCTCCACCCACGAATCCCAGACCTCCTTGTGGCTGTTCGGGATGCCGGGCACCTTGGTGAAGTGCGTCGTCCACGTCCGCTCCGGGTGCAGGTTCAGGACGAACTTGTACCGCCGATCGCGGGCGCACCGCTGCGGGAAGACGTTGAAATCCTTGTCGCCGGTGTGGCTGGCGAAGATCAGGTCGTGGCCGGCCGCCGACTTGCCGAGCAGAACGTCGGCGACGTTCTTGCCATCCAGGCCGCCGGGCACGCCGCCGCCGGCCACGGCGGCGAACGTCGGCACCACGTCTACGAACGAGAGCAGCGCGTCGCTGACCGCCCCGGCCGCGACCTTCCCCGGCCAGCGAGCGACCAACGGCACCTTCAACCCGGTGTCGTAGACGGTCCACTTGCAGTGCGGCCACTCCGGCCCCTGGTCCGCCGTGTAGATGAAGAGCGTGTTGTCCTCGAACCCATGCGCCTTCAGCGACGCCAGCACCTCGCCGACGCGGCCGTCCACGGTGGTGATGTCCTGGTAGTAGTTGGCCAGGGCGGCGCGGGTCTTGGGCGTGTCCACCATGATCGGCGGGATGGGGAGTTTCGCCGGGTCGTAGACCTTGTTCGGCTCCCAGACGACGTGCGGGCCGTTGTCGCCGAGGATCAGGCAGAGCGGCTGATCCCGGTGGTCCTTCGCGTGTTCGGCGAGGAAACGATCGACGGCCTTCGTGTCCAAGCCTTCGCCGCGGTAGACGCGCTTGTGGGCCGGGTTCCGCGGCAGCGTTGCGGAAATGTACTCGAACGGGAACGCGTCCTTCGGCCGGACGTCGGTCTTGTCGGCGATGACGACGCGGTAGCCGAGCGGCTTGAGGTAATGCGGCAGCGACCGCACGTCCGGCCGGCAGTCGGTGTGGTTGCCCATCAGGCCGTTGCGGGCCGGGTACAGGCCGGTGTAGAGAGCGGCCCGCGACGGCGAGCAGGTCGGCGAGGCGGCGAAGACGTTGGTGAAGCGTGTGCCCTGGCGGGCCAGGGCGTCGATGTTCGGCGTCTTGATGGCCGGGTTGCCGTAGCAGCCGGCGAACGCCTGGCCGTGGTCGTCGGCGAGATAGACGACGATGTTGGGCTTCTCTGAGCCGGACGCGCAAGCAACGGGGGCCAGCGCGACCGCGAGCGCAAGGATAGCGTGCCTCACCGCCCGCCCTCCTTCTTCGGCACCGGCCACGGCAGGACGTTGCACCGCTTCGCCCATTCGTCGTACTTCGCGGCCAGCTCCTTCACCTTCTCCGGCTCCTTCGCCGCCAGGTCGGTCAGCTCCGTGCGGTCGGCGTACATATCGTGCAGCGCCCACGCCTTGCCGTGCAGGCCGACCAGCTTCCACTTGCCGTCGCGGACGGCCCGGTTGCCCTCGTGCTCCCAGTACAAGGTCTGCCGGCTGGCGGGACCGGGCCGGGACTCGTCCTGCACGCCGCGGAGCGTTGCCACCAGGCTCCGCCCCTCGGCCGGCAGCACGTCCCGGCCCCGGACCTGCCGCGGCGGCTCGACGCCGGCGGCCTCGGCGCACGTCGGCAGCAGGTCGATGAGGTGGCCAACAGTCGCGGCGTCGATCACGCCATGTAGTTTTATTTCCGCCGGCCAGTGGGCAATGAACGGCGTCGAGATGCCGCCCTCGTGGACATAGTGCTTGTACAACCGCCAGGGCGTGTTGCCGGCGTTCGCCCAGCCGGACCCGTAGCTCAGGTACGACTTCGGCCCGCCCATCGCCTCCAGGTCGGCCCCGCGGTGCAGCACGTTGTTCGGCCCGCTGGCGCCGTCGAAGCCCCACGGGTCCCACTCGGCGCACGCGCCGTTATCAGACAGGAACATGATGAGTGTGTTGTCGATCTGATTGTTCTTCCGCAGGTCGTCCACGACCCGCCCGATGTTCTGGTCCATGCGATCGACCATGCCGGCGAAGATCGCCATGCGGCGGGCGAGGTCGGCCCGGCGGTCCGGGTCGATCGTCTCCCACGCCGGGTTGACGCCGTGCTCCTTCTTGAATGGGTGATCGAACGGCGACCGCGGGCTGAGCGGCCAGCCGGGGCCGAGGAGGCCGAGCTGCTTCTGCCGCTCGTACCTCTCCTCCCGAATCTTGTCCCAGCCCTTCGTGTACACGTCCTTGTACTTCGCAATCTCCTCCTTGGGCGCGTGCAGTGGGAAGTGCGGGGCGTTGTAGGCCAGGTAGAGGAAGAACGGCTTCTCCGCCTTGCGGCTGTCGGCGAGGAAGTCGAGGGCGTAGTCGGTGATGGCGTCGGTCGAGTAGAACTTGCCGGGCGGGTAGTCGCGCTTCGGCCGGTCGGCCGGCAGGCGGCGGAACGCGGCCGGGTCCCAGAACGTGCGGAACCCGCCGTCCATGACGAACCCCTCGTCGAAGCCGCGCTGGATCGGCCCCGGCTGGCCGAGGTGCCACTTGCCGGAGATGTACGTCCGATAGTCGGCCGTCCGCAGCACTTCGGGGATGGTGAAGCACTGGTCATTCAAATGGCCGCGGTAGCCGGGCCAGCCCTGGTCGGCGGTCATGTTGCCGACTCCCGCCTGGTGCGGGTACAGGCCGGTCATCAGGCAGGCCCGGGACGGGCAGCAGCGGGCGCAGTTGTAGAACTGCGTCAGCCGCAGGCCGTCGGCGGCGAGCTTGTCGAGGTTGGGGGTGTGGATTTCGCCGCCGTAGCAGCCGAGGTCGGAGTAGCCGAGGTCGTCGGCGACGATGAGGAGGATGTTCGGCTTCGCCGCGTAAAGGCAGGGACTAACCACAGAGGCACAGAGGACACAGAGAAGGCAAAAGAAAGTACATTTCATTCTTGGTTTTCTCTGTGTCCTCTGTGCCTCTGTGGTGAATCCTCTTTACTTCTTCCCCGCCTTGCCGCGGGCCGCCAGCAGCTTCGCCTTGGTCGCCTCCCACTCCTTGCTCGGCTCCGCCTCCCACATCTTGAAGTCCTTGAACGACGCCGACTCGCCGGCCACCGTCAGCCCGAAGTTTGCCTTCGGCTTGTCCAGCGCCTCGTGCGACCCGAACGCCACGTGCTCCCCGTCCAGGCAGGCGAGCATCTCCTTGCCCTGCAGCTCGATGACGATCGTGTGCCAGACGCCCGGCTTGATGGCCACCGCCTTCCGCTCCAGCACCATCGGCTTGTCGGTCGCGCCATGGTCGCTGCTGTCCTTCTGGACGGCGAAGCCGTTGGGATTGATCAGGCACCGGCACAGGTGGCCCTTGGCCGCGTTGACGCTGAACGTCGTCTGCCGGCAGCCGTCGAGCTTGAACGAGTACTGGACGACGGCGTTGCGAAAGTTCTGCGCGTGCCGCATGACCGCGCCGTGCATGTCGGCCTTCAGTTCCGAGCCCTTCAGCGCGCCGTCCACCGCTTCCCACTTGCCCTTGCCGACCCTCCAGGCCGGGCCGGGCTTGGCGGTCAGGTCGTCGCTGAAGACGAGCTTGCCGCGCTCCGTCATGCGGGTGGCGGCGGGGGTGGGCGTGGTCGGCTCGGCGGCATTTAGCCCCCGGTCAATGACCGGGGGCAAAATGACAACCGCGGGCAAACTGATGACGGTGGCAACGATCAGTAGGCGGTGCATGGCGGGGAGTCCGGCGGGGAGGGAGGCGGGCAGTGCGCCCCATTGCACACTGCCGACGGCGCGGGTGCAAGTGGTTTCCGCGACAATCCTGTGAAACCCCGGCGGCCGGCCGGGGTTCTGTCTGGTACGCCCCGAGGAGGACGAGCGATGTCGCTGAGCAAATGGCTGCTGGCCGCCGCTTGCGGCTATGCGATTGGGGCGCCGGCCGCCACCCCCGCGGCCGAGCCGACCGGCAAGAAATTGAACGTCCTGTTCATCGTCGCCGACGACCTGAACTGCCAGCTCGGTTGCTACGGCAACCCCGTCGTCCAGACCCCGAACATCGACAAGCTGGCCGTCCGCGGCGTACGGTTCGACCGCTCCTACTGCAACTACCCGGTGTGCAACGCCTCCCGCACGTCGTTCCTGTCCGGCCGCTACCCGGACACCACCGGCGTGTTCGGCAACGGCACCGAGCCGCGCGTCAAGCTCGGCAAGGACTTCCGGTTCCTGCCGGAGTACTTCCGCGACCACGGCTACTTCACGGCCGGGGTCGGCAAGATCGCCCACGGCACGTTCGCCAAGGCGGTGACGTGGGACGTGTTCGCCGAGCCGCAGCGGGGCGTGGACGAGGACGCCAACCCGGCCAACCGGCCGCGGCGGGCGCAGCGGGCCGCCGAGCGGGACAGGAAGCCGGGCCAGGAGCCGGTCCCGTTCCCCTGGCAGGCGACGGCCAACAAGGACGAGGAGGAGCCGGACGGCATCACCGCCCGCAAGATCGTCAAGCTCCTGGAGCAGCACAAGGACGGGCCGTTCTTCATCGCGGCCGGGTTCCACAAGCCGCACGTCCCGCACACCGCCCCGAAGAAGTACTTCGACCTGTACCCGCTGGAGAAGATGCCGCTGCCGGTCGAGCCGACCGACCACGCCAAGGCGATCCCGGCCATCGCCCGCCCGCCGAAGTACCACCCGGAGTTGAACGACAACCAGAAGCGGGCGATCATCCAGCACTACTACGCCGCCACCACGTTCATGGACGCCCAGGTGGGCCTGTTGCTCGACACGATGGACCGGCTCAACCTGTGGGACAACACCGTGGTGGTGTTCCTCGGCGACCACGGCTGGCACCACGGCGAGCACGGGGGGTTCTGGGCGAAGATGAGCGCGATGGAGGAGTCGGCCCGGGCGCCGCTGATCGTCGCCGCCCCGGGGCACAAGGCCAACGCCGTCTCGCCGCGCATGGTCGAGTTCGTGGACGTCTATCCGACGCTGACAGACCTGTGCAAGCTGCCGGCCGCGACCGGCGTCGAGGGGACGAGCTTCGCGCCGTTACTCGATACGCCGGACCGGGCGTGGAAGAAGGCGGTGTTCACAGTGGTGCGGCGGCAGGGCGGACTGGGCCGGGCGGTGCGGACGGAGCGGTACACGTACATCGAGTGGCCGGACGGCAGCACGCAGGTGTACGACCACAGCCGCGACCCGCACGAGTACGTCAACCTGGCGAAGGACCCGGCCGCCGCGGGGACGATGGCGGAGATGAAGAAGGTGCTCAAGGACGGGTGGAAGGCGGCTCTGCCGTAGGGTGGGTCGAGGGAGCGGAGCGACCGAGGCCCACCGCCGCGGAGACAGCCTCGGAGTCGGTGGGCCTCGCTCGCTCCGCTCGCTCGACCCACCCTACTTCAACCGCCCCACCGCGGCCGTGGCCTCGGCGGTCCGCCACGCCCCGACGGCGCCGCCGGCCAACTCCTCCAGCAGCCGCCGGGCGTCGGCC
>DASXAN010000603.1:0-10914 GCA_036406755.1 Gemmataceae bacterium | reverse complement strand
CGCATAGCCGCAAGCGGCGAAACCGATCCCCTACAATATCCACATGCCGTCCCCGACCGCCGACCGCGACGAACGGCTCGCCGCCCTGCTCGACGACCTGTCCCGCCAGCGGCGCGCCGGCGCCACCCCCGACCTCGACCCGATCACCCGCCAGCACCCCGACCTCGCCGACGAACTCCGCCAACTCTGGGCCGCCGCCCAGATGGCCGACGCCCTCGCCCGGCCCGCCCCGCCGACGCTGCCCGCCGCACCGACCCCTGCCGATCCCGAGCCGCCGCGGACGTTCGGCGATTTCGAGCTGGTGCGCGAGCTCGGCCGCGGCGGCATGGGCGTCGTCTACGAGGCCCGGCAGCGGTCGCTGAACCGGACCGTCGCGCTGAAGATGGTCCTCCGCGGCGACCTGGCGTCGGCCGCCGACCAGGCCCGGTTCCGGGCCGAGGCCGAGGCCGCCGCCCGGCTGGTCCACCCGAACATCGTGCAGGTGTACGAGGTCGGCGACGTGGCCGGCCAGCCGTACTTCGCCATGCAGTATGTCCCCGGCCCGACGCTGGCCCGCCGGCTGGCCGACGGCCCGCTGCCGCCGCGGGAGGCGGCCAGCCTGGTCGCCGCCGTCGCCCGGGCCGTGGACCACGCCCACCAGAACGGCGTGCTGCACCGGGATCTGAAGCCGGCCAACATCCTGCTGGCGCAGAAATCCCAAGCACCAAACCCCAAATCCCAACCAGGAGATTCCTCCGGTTGGGATTTGGGGTTTGGTGCTTGGGATTCCTCACCGAAGGTGAGCGACTTCGGCCTGGCGAAACTGATCGACGCCGCCGGCAGCCTGACCCAGACCGGCGCGATCGTCGGCACGCCGAGTTACATGTCCCCCGAACAGGCCCGGGCCGAGAAGCACCTGACGCCGGCCGCGGACGTGTACGCCCTGGGGGCGATCCTGTACGAGTGCCTGACCGGCCGGCCGCCGTTCCAGGCCGCGACGCCGTATGCGGCCATCCAGCTCGTGCTGGAGCAGGACGCGGTGCCGCCGCGGCTGTTGAACCCCGGCGTGCCCCGCGACCTGGAGACGGTGTGCCTGAAGTGTTTGGAGAAGACGCCGGGCCGACGGTACGCGACCGCGGCGGGGCTGGCCGCCGACCTGGAGGCGTTCGTCAGCGGCGAGCCGGTCGCCGCGCGGCCGAGCGGGCTGGTCAGCTTCATCGACCGGCTGTTCCAGGAAACGCCCCACGCCGCCGTGCTGGAGA
The DNA here is from genome assembly GCA_036406755.1 of Gemmataceae bacterium. Taxonomy (GTDB): domain Bacteria; phylum Planctomycetota; class Planctomycetia; order Gemmatales; family Gemmataceae; genus DASXAN01. Next base: position 9,673 of record DASXAN010000603.1, on the reverse strand, counting down.
ACTGGGGCGTGCTGTGGATGTGGCACAGCCTGGTCCTGCTGCTGCTTTGCACCGCGACCCAGGTGCTCGCCTGGACCGGTTACGGGTCGCACACCGCCTATCTGCTGCTATGGAGCATCGGGCTGATCACCTGGGGGACGATCTTCTGGCAGCTGCGGCGGCGGGGCGGGCCGGTGCGGTTCGTCGAGCGGCAGATCGGCCACGCCTGGGCGGCCGGCGTCTGCGCCAGCATCGGCATGTTCGTGCTGGAGGTGCTGATGGGCTACCCGCCACTGACGTTCTCGCCGCTGCTGGCCGTGGCCGCCGGGATGGTGTTCCTGTTCAAGGCCGGGGTCCTGGCCGGGCTGTTCTACTTCGCCGCCCTGGCGATGTTCGCCACGGCCGTGCTGATGGCGGTGTTCCCGCAGGTGGGCGTGCTGCTGTTCGGGATCGTGACGGCCGCGTGCTTCTTCTTCCCCGGATTGAAGTACTACCGCCAGCGGCTGCGACGGATCGGGGAGTGAGTCACCCGACGGCGGCGGCGGCGCACCCGCAATCGGTCCGTAGCCGTGCCAGGCCGTGCCACTCGTGGGCGACGTCGTGCATCACCAGGGCGCTATCGAATTCGACCGACCCGGGCGCGAACACGATCGGATCGTCGAACACCGCCGACGCGACGTGTTCCACCGCCAGCGGCCGAACGTCCCAGCCGGCCGTCCGCAGTTCCAACCCCTCGAAGTCCCCCGCCCGCCGGGCCGGCGAGTAGCCGACGGACCCGGCGGCGAAAAATGCCGACGCCTCGGCGAGCGAGTCAAACACCGACCCGGCCGGCCAGTCGTTCGCCGCCCGGCCCCGGACCTCGATGAGTGACCGGCCGGCCCGGTCCGCCACCGTCACCGCGTACCGGCCGTCGCCCTCCGCCACCCGGAAGTCGGCCCGGCGGTGGACGCCGGGGAACAACGGCCCGCCGGCGAGCGCACTCAGCCGGCTCGTCGTCTCCCGCCGCAGGATGTAGACGCCGGTCCGCACGGCGCCGCCGTCGTCCCACTCGACGGCGATGCGGTGGGCCGCGTTCTCGGACGCCAGCCCGACCGGCAGCGGCAGCCACCGCGGCCGGACCCGGCGGAGGCGGATCAGGCAGATGCCGGCGACGCCCCACCCGCGGACGAGTTGCGGGCGGAACGTGGTCGGTAGCAGGCGGCCCAGGACGGCCGGCTCGACGCGGTAGTTGACGAGGATGCGGCGGTCGATGACGCCGCGGAGCACGGGGATCGGCATGGGGCACCTGGCGTTGATCCGGCCGGTGGCCGACCGCCGGCCGGGGCCGGATGACCAACCGTAGGCCGGGCGGGGAATTCACCGGGTCGGCGGCGACCGCGGCGGTACGATACCCGGGTGCCCGCCGTCCGCGACTTCTGACGCAGGAGACACCCGATGAGCTTCCCCGCCCCGTTCGACCTGACCGGCCGCGTCGCCCTCGTCACCGGCGGCAGCAAGGGCCTCGGCCTGGCCATGGCCCGCGGCCTGGCCCGCGCCGGGGCCGACGTCGTCATCTCCAGCCGCCACGAGGACGAACTGCGAGCCGCGCTGGATCAAATCCTCACCGACACCGGCCGCCGCGGCCACTACGTCGTCGCCGACATGACCAGGCGTGACGACGTGCAGCGGCTCGCCGACGACGCCGTGCGGCGGATGGGCAAGGTGGACATCCTCGTCAACAACGCCGGCAGCAACACGCCGCAGCTGATCGACGCCATCACCGACGCCGCCTGGGACAGCCTGCTCGAACTCAACCTGACCTCCGTCATGGCCCTGACCCGCGCACTGGTCCCCGGCATGAAAGAGCGCAAATGGGGGCGGATCATTCACATCTCGTCGATCATGGGGTTCGTGTCGAAGGAGGGTCGGGACGCCTATTCGGCGACGAAGGCGGCGCTGGTCGGCATGGCCCGGGCCACCGCCCTGGAGCTGGGGCCGTTCGGCGTCACCGTCAACTGCATCGCCCCCGGGCCATTCCTGACCGACCTGCCGATGAGCCTGCTGTCGCAGGAGGAGCGGGACGCCTGGAGCAAGGTGACGGCCGTCGGCCGGTGGGGCGACCCGGAGGAGCTGGTCGGCCCGGTGCTGCTGTTGGCCAGCGACGCCGGCCGTTACATCACCGGCCAGACGCTGATCGTGGACGGCGGGTTCACGTGCCGGTGACGATTCGGCTTGCACGCCATCGTCGGTTTGGGTATGCCGCCGCCTCTCTTTCCACATTTGGGGGACGGCGCGATGCGGCGCGGGCTGATGCTGGCCTGGCTGGTCGCCGGGGCGGGCTGCACCATCGACCCCGGGGCCGCCCAGCAGACGTTGATCCAGGCCGACATGCGGTTGCTCCAGAAGGACTACCGCGGGGCCGTCGGCCTGTACGATCAGGCTCTCGTAACCGACCCGACGCTGCGGGAGGCGTATTTGCACCGCGGCGTCGCCTACCGCGGCAACGGCAACTTCGACCGCGCCCTCGTCGACCTCGACAAGGCCATCGACCTGGAGCCGCGCGACGCCCGGGCCTACGCCGAACGAGCGCGGACCAGACTCGAACAGCTGGCCGCCGAAGCGAAGGGGGACAAGGTCAAGCTGGCCGCCGCGTTCGCCCCGGACGACCCGCTCGGCGTCGCGGCTGATCTAGAGCGGGCCGTGACGCTGGACGGCCTGGGCATGGACGGGGCGGCTCTGCTCCTGCACGGAGCCGTCCGGATCATGCAGAACCGGGACGACGACGCGAAGCAGGACTTCGAGCGGTTCTTGCGCCGCCGGTCCAAGCTGCGGCCCGATTTGGAAATGGCGATCGAGCGTTGGAAGAAGGACCGGCCGGTGCTCGACCTGGGGTCGGTCGACGAGCTGAGTCGATACCGGCCGTCGAAGGGCTGAACCGGGCCGATCCGACTGGACTGTCGCAGCAGATCTATGAGGTGCCGGGCACCGGCCTGACCGCGGGCCCGGCCGAGTAGCCCGGCTTAGCCGGCGCGGCCGAGCAGGGACTGGAATTCGGCCTCGTCGAACGCCCGCATGGTGGTGCTGCGGACGAAGTCGAGCTTGCCCAGGCCGAGGGCCAGGCCCGCGATCGCCGCCTCGTCCGCGACGGTCAGGACGACCAGTCCGTCGTACTCACCCATCGTCCAGAGTTGCGTCTCGACCTTCGCGCCGTGCTTGGCCGCCAGGGCGCGGAAGGCGTCGGCCCGCTTGGGCGAGTCGGCGATCCCGGAGATGCCCTTGTCGGTGTACTTCAGCAGCATGACGTAGCGGGGCATGGGAAACCTCCCCAAACGGGCGAAGCCCACCCGCGGCGGCGGGTGGGTCACGCAGGATCCACCCGCCGCCGCGGGTGGGCTTCGCGCGCAACACGTGGATTACAGTGCCACCGTGACCGTCTTTACCTCCGTGTACAGCTCCAGGGCGTATTCGCCCAACTCCCGGCCGATGCCGCTCTGCTTGTACCCGCCGAACGGGGCGGCCGCGTCGAACACGTCGTAGCAGTTCACCCACACCGTCCCGGCCCGCAGGCTCTTCGCGATCCGGTGCGCCTTGGTGATGTCCTTCGTCCACACGGCCGCCGCCAGCCCGTAGGTCGTGCGGTTGCCGCGCTCGATCACCTCGTTGATGTCCTTGAACTTGAGTACGTTCATCACCGGCCCGAAGATCTCCTCCTGGGCGATCTTCATGTCGTCCTTGACGTTGGTGAACAGCGTCGGCTCGACGAAGTAACCCTTCTGCCCGAACCGCTTGCCGCCGGTCAGGCACTGGGCCCCCTCCTTGTTGCCGTGCTCGATGTATCCGAGGATGCGGTCCATCTGCTCCTGCGACACCTGCGGCCCCTGGGTCGTGGCCGGGTCGAACGGGTCGCCGAGCTTCTGCTGCTTGGCCTTCTCCATCAGCCGGTCCACCAGCTGGTCGTGGACCTTCTCCTCGACGAACAACCGCGACCCGGCGCAGCAGCATTGCCCCTGGTTGAAGAACAGGCCGAAGTACGCGCCCTCGATGGCGGCGTCCAGGTCGGCGTCGGCGAAGACGATGTTCGGCGACTTGCCGCCGAGCTCCAGGCTGACCCGCTTGAGGTTGGATTGGGCCGCCGCCGTCATGACGATCTTGCCGGTCGAGCCTTCGCCGGTGAACGCCACCTTGTCCACGTCCATGTGGCCGGTCAGGGCGGCCCCGGCCGTCGGGCCGTAGCCGGGCACGACGTTGATGACGCCGTCCGGGAAGCCGACCTCTTGCGCGAGCCGGGCGACGTAGAGCGCGGTCAGCGGCGTCTGCTCGGCCGGCTTCAGGACGATGCAGTTGCCGGCCGCAAGGGCCGGGCCCCATTTCCACGCCTGCATGAGCAGCGGGAAGTTCCACGGGATGATCTGGCCGACGACGCCGACCGGCTCGTGCCGGGTGTAGCAGAAGTAGTTGCCCTCGACCGGGATGGTCTTGCCGTGGATCTTGTCGGCCCAGCCGGCGTAGTAGCGGTAGGCCTTGATCGTGAGCGGCAGGTCGGCGGCCCGGGCGATCGCGTACGGCTTGCCGTTGTCGAGCGATTCCAGGGCGGCGAGCTCGTCGATGTTCTGCTCGATGGCGTCGGCGAGCTTGTTGAGCAGCCGGCCGCGGTCGGAGGCGTTCATCTTCGGCCACGGGCCGGACTCGAACGCCTTGCGGGCGGCCTTGACGGCCAGGTCGATGTCGGCCTTGTCCCCCTCGGCGACGCGGCAGATGACCTCGCCGGTGGCCGGGTTGACCGTCTCGAACGTCTTGCCGGACTGGCTATCGACCCATTTGCCGCCGATGAGCATCGGCTGGTCCTTAACCTTCGGCGGGGCGGGCTTGCGGGTCTGCTGGGCGGCGGTGGCGGTGGCCATGCGTGTGCCTCCGTGGAGAGGGTAGTCGGTGCGAGAACTGGCTGACGGTGATTGTCGCCGGCCGGCGGCCGGTGTCAAGGACGGGGCGGGCGGGCGGGATTAGCCGCGAAGCGGCGGCACAGATTAGCCCAGGGCGTGAGCCCTGGGAATCATGTCAACACAGAGGGAGTAGCCCCGTAGGGGCGACACCATTCGCTGTGTCGCCCCTACGGGGCTGCGGACTTTTTTTGCGTGCAGACCCCAGGGCTCGCGCCCTGGGCTAAGGTGTGCCGCCGCTTCGCGGCTGAACCCGAGTTGAATCAACGTGCGCGAGCAAGAGCGGTCTGTTCGAGAGCCTCAATTTGCCGCAGCCGCTCCATGACCTGCTCGTGCGTGAACTCGCCGCCCTCCGCCTCGGCAGCTTCCAGCTCCTCGTCGGTGACGAGTGAATTCGCCCAGTCGTAGAGCGCCTTGCGATCCTCTTCAAGCTGGGCGATCCGAGCGAATTGTTCCGGGGAAATCACGTAACCGACGGTTCGGCCGGATTCGTCAGTCATCTCCACCGGGACGGCGAGCTGAGCCCGGAACGCGGCATCGACCACGATCTTCGTCATGACCCGCCCTCCACCGTGCGCGGCTGAATCGCCTGCACCAGTATACACGGTGCCGCGACGGAGTGGCCTATTTCACCGGCCGGTCCTTGACCGTGAACGTCACGTCCCCGGTGCCCGTGTTGCCGGCCGCGTCCTTGACCCGCAGCACCAGCACGTACGTCCCCGGCGGCAGAGCATCCGTCGTGAACCGGAACGACTCCCGCGTATCGTCGAAGAGGCCGTCCTTCGGGAACACGCTCAGCCACTTGCGACCGTTGATGGAGAACGACGCGGCGGCCAGGCGGGAGAGCGGGTCGGCGGCGTCGGCCTCGATCGTCGCCCGGTCGCCCTCGACGGCGGCGACGCGGACGGCCACGGCCGGCGGGTCGTGGGCCACCGTCACCGGGCCACTCACCCGCTCGGCGGCCAGCGCCTCGCCGTCCGGGTTGTCCGGCCGGTCGCTGGCCACCACCTTCACGCGGTAAACGCCGGCCGGGGTCGTGGTCGTGTCCCAGTCCCACTCCGGCTTCGCCAGGCCGTCGTCGAGCAGCACCCAGTCGGCCCACCCGTCCTTGCGGGCGTAGACGCTGTACGTCAGCTCGTCCTCGTTCGGGTCGGTGGCCGTCCACTTCAGCCGCAGCTTCTTCGGCTCCTTCGCCTCCTTCTCCGGGTCGGGCACGTCGAGGGCGGTGATCTCGGGCGGCTGGTTAGCGGTGGCGTAGCGGACGCCGACGCGGTGCAGGACCGGCGTCACGGCCGGGTCGGCGGTGGCGAGGGTGGCGCGGTACTGGAGGTAGCGGGCCGGCGGGGCGGCGGCGACCGCGGCCTGCGGGTCGGTCTGGTCGGCCGACCAGCCGCTCCAGGTGTCGTCCGGGTCGGCGACGTTGCCGCTGCGGACGGCGACGCTCACCCGCGTCCCCGCCGGCAGGTCGGCGTGCCACCGGAGAGCACCCCACCGGCTCGTCAGCTTCGCGTCGAACACCTCGGAGACGACCGTGCCGGTCGTGGCGAAGCCGTCCTTGAGGACGTAGAGCTTGCCCGGGTCGCCGGCGGCGACGACCGCGGACCCGTCCTTGCGGCGGAGGATCTTGTGGACGAGGCCGTGATCCAGGCGGGCGACCTCGGTCCGCTCGCGGGTGGCTTCGTCCACCTCGACGATGCGGCCGTCGAGGCCGGTGGCGACGAACAGCCGACCGCCGCGGCGGTCCAGGCCGAGGACCAACTTCTTGTCGCGGAACACCTCGCGGGCGGCCCCGTCGAAGGCGACGCGGTAGACGGAGTTTTCGCTGGCACCCGGGGAACTCGGGGCAGGGGAGGGCATGCCCTTGTCGGCGTCGCGGTCCCGGCCGCCGACCGCCGGCGCCAGTGCGGCCGGTTCGGCATCACCGGTGCGGCGGGACACCGGTTGAGCCTCGACCGTCTTCGCCGCGGCGGGGACGAGGGCCGTCGCCTCGCCGGAGTTCGAGCTACCGCCGCGCTTGCGGCCGGCGGCGCCGGTGCCGGCGTAGACGGCGTCCGCGGCGAGCAGGAGCGTCCGCACCTCCGGCTGGGCCGCCTGGAAGAGCACGCGGCCCTGGCCCGCCGGGTCGATGCGATACACCAGCCCGTCCTTGTCCGTCCCGGCGTACACAGTGCCGTCGGCGGCACAGGCGAGGCTCAGGACGTGGTCCTGCCTGGCCCGGAAGAACACCGCCGCTCGGCCGTCCGGATCGATCGCGTAGACGCGGCCCTTTGGCCCGGTGGCGGCGTAGAGGGTCTTGCCGTCCGGGGCGAACGCCAGGGACCAGACGTAACCGCCGCCGAAGTCGCAGAACGCCTTGGCCTCACCGCCGGCGATGCGGACGACGCGGCCGCCGGGGCCGGTGCCGGCGTACACGGCCCCGTCGCCGCCGACGGCCAGGCACAGCACCTGGCTGTCCGGCCCGGTGTAGGCGACGGTTACGGCGCCGGCCGGCGTGACCCGGAACACCTTGCCGTCGTCGCCGGTGGCGGCGTAGAGGTTGCCGGCGGCGTCCTCGGCCACGTCCCAGACGTGGGCGGCCTCGACGCCGGGCAGCGGGGCGAGGCGGCGGCCCAGGCGGACCGCCCCCTCGCTGCTGACGGCCGTGCCGCGGAGGGCGGCGCGGTCGTAGTCGGCGGGCGTGCTGGTCTGCCAGAGTTTCACCTTGCCGGCGGCGGCGGGGGAGGCGGCAAACAACACGGCGGTGATCGAAACGACGTGGCGCAGCAAAATGACGAATGACGAAATACCCAATGACGAAGGAGCCCCGAAGACCGAAGCCCCAATGGCCCTCGTCGGGTGTTCGCATTCGTCATTCGGAGTTCGGATTTCCTTCGTCATTGGGTATTTGGTCATTCGTCATTCCTCCACTCCCGCCCGCTTGTGCCGGCGGACGGTGAACTTCACCTGCTCCGACCCGACCACGACCCATTCCGTCGGCACGCGGGCGACCAGCGCACCCGCGACCGGGGCGACCGCACCGCTCCGGCGGGTCTGGGCCAGGGCGTGGGCCACCCCCGGCGGCAGGTCTGGCAGCGTCCGCCCGTCGTCCAGGGCGACGCCGGTCGGACCGGTCGGCACGCGCAGCACGAGTTCGGTCCGCCGGGCCGCAGTCTGCACCCGCAGGGCCGCCAGGATTTGCTCGACCGTCTGCGGGCCGGCCAGCTCCGGGTGGTCCTTCAGGTGCAGCCGGGCCTGCGACGGGCCGTCGCACACCGTCGCCGTGTACGGGCCGTCGGCCAAATCGGCCGGCACCGGCAGCTCGACCCGCACCCGCTGCCGCGGACCACGGAATGGCCGCAGTGTCACCGTTGCTCGAAGCGGTTCGCCAGGGGCGACCGTGTCAGCGTCCAGCTCGACCGAGTCGATCTCGGCCGTCCGCCGGCCCGGGCGCAGCTTCGTCTCGCACTCGATGCGGTTGATGTGGACCGGTTTGTAGGCGTTGTACTGGAGGAGGTTCACGACCGACGCGACCGGGTTGTAGAGCGCGGCCGGGGCCCGCCCGCCGGACACGGCCGAGCCGGAGTAGGTGTCCGCGAACACGACCGGCGGCAGTCCGGCCAGCTCGACCGTACACCGCAGCTCGGCCGTCAGCTCCTCCGGCAAATCGCCCTCCATGTCCACCGCGTTCGTCAGCGCCGTGAACACGAGCGAGGACACCATCGCCGGCTGGCGGACGACCTGTACGTGAAAAGTCCTCGCCGCCGCCCCGCCGCGGCACACGGTCATGGCGACGGGGATCAGGTCGGGCGTCTGGTGCAGCCGGCCGGCGACGCACGTGCTCACGTCCGCGTCGATGACGCCGACGGCCCGCAGCGGCGAGCCCATCTTGAAGCTGACCGTCTGCCGCGGGCAAACGGTGTGGATGTACCCGGTCATCATCGGGAACGCGCAGCCGCCGCAGCCGAAGAACGGGTGGCCCCAGCCGTAGACGCGGTCGCCGTCGATGTGCGTCACCGTGCCGATGCCGGACAGGTCGAAGTCGCCGGTGATCAGGGCGACGGAGAGCGGCCCGCCCGGCTCCAACTTCGCATCCTTCGCACACTCGGCAACAGATGCCGCCGCCCCGCCGCCGGCGACGGGCACGGCCCCGGTGTGACGGAGGGCGTCGCCCAGCAGCCGCAGGCTGTGCGGCGTGAACCCGGTGGCGGCCAGCGGCGTGCGGAGCGGCGTCAGCCACAGGCCGTCGGCCGGGGACGGGTCGTCGAACGTCTGCGCGACCGTGACCGAGTCGAACGACCGGCCGTCGAGGGTGAGCGGCCGGGCGAGGCCGAGGCGGACCGGTTCGGCCGGCTGGTGTCGTGGGCCGGTGTCGGCGTAGGCGATCATCTGCGTGATCGGCGTGACGCCGGCCAGCGGCTCCTTGCCGAACGGCCAGGCGAACGCGACCGCCCCGAGCAGCTTGCCGTCGATGTAGACGGGGCTGCCGCTCATGCCGGCGATGACGCCGGTCCGTTCCAGGTCCAGCCCGGACAGGCGGCACAGGACCATGTCACGGCCGGGGCTGGTGTTCTTGAGCACGCCGAGGACTTCGGTCTGAAACGTCTCCAACTTGGTGCCGTGGAGGACGGTCTTGCCGTGGCCCCTCATGCCGGCGCGGATGTCGTCCACGTTCCAGAACCGGTCGGCATCCGGCGCGGCAGCGATCGGCGAGCGGGGTTGCGCGAGCGCCCCGAGGATCGCGGCCAGGACGAGTGCGGCAAGCGGGCGGCCGGCGGGCATGGGCCCACCTCCGTGTGGGT
>DASXAN010000602.1:0-15208 GCA_036406755.1 Gemmataceae bacterium | reverse complement strand
ACGTCCGCACCTTCGCGCCCCGCTCGCCCGAACCGACTTGGGCCTTGCGCATATCGGAGCGTTCGCGGTGCAACCGCTCCTGCTGCCGCTCGAACAGGCGCGAGCGCAAAATGCGCATCGCCTGCTCGTAGTTCTTCCCCTGGCTCCGGCCGTCCTGACACTTGATCTCGATCTCGTCCGGCGTGCCCTTCTTGTACCAGATGCGGACGGCGCTCTCCGTCTTGTTGACGTGCTGGCCGCCGGCCCCGCCGGCCCGCATCCGCTCCCACTCGATGTCCTGTTGCTTGACCTCGACCTGCACCTCGTCCGGCTCCGGCATCACCGCCACCGTCGCCGCGGACGTGTGGATACGCCCCTGTGTCTCCGTTTTCGGCACCCGCTGGACGCGGTGTCCTCCGCCCTCGTACCGCAGGTCGCGGTAGACGCCGTCGCCGGTGACGTTGAACACGACCTCCTTGTACCCGCCCTGCTCGCCGGGGCTGAATGAGATGTCCTCGACCCGCCAGCCGCGGTCCCGGGCGTAGTGCGTGTACATGTTGTAGAGGTCGCCGGCGAACAGGGCGGCCTCGTCCCCGCCGGTGCCGGCCCGGATTTCGACGATGACGCTGTCGTAGTCCTCGCCCGGCTCGACCAGCAGCAGTTCTTCCAACTTGCCGCGGAGGTCGTCGAGCTTCGCCTTCAGGCCGGCGACCTCCTCCTCGGCGTAGGCCCGCATTTCCGGGTCCGCCTCGGCCGCGAGCATGGCCTCGGCCTGGCTGTAATCCTCGGCAAGCTTCTGGAAGTCGAGGTAGGGGCGGACACTCTTCGCCAGGGCGCCGTGCTCCTTGGCGACCTGCGCATACCGCTGGTGGTCGGTAACGACGGCCGGGTCGGCGAGCTGGCGTTCCAGTTCGCGGAATCGGGCCAGGGACTTGTCAAACGCTGCCCACATGCTGAAGCCCAAAATACCAAATCCCAAATCCCAAATCCCAACCTGATCAGCCGGGGGTTGGGATTTGGGATTTGGGATTTGGAGCTTGCCCGCCTACTTGGCCTCGGCCGCGCCCTGCTTGCCGCGGTTGGCCCAGTTGTACTTCCGCTGGAACTTCTCGACCCGGCCGGTCGTGTCCACGAACTTCATCTTGCCGGTGAAGAACGGGTGGCAGGCCGAGCAGATTTCCACGGTGATGTTCTGCCGCGTGCTGCGGGTCGGGATCTTGTTGCCGCAGCCGCAGGTAATGACGACTTCCTGGTACTCGGGGTGGATGTCTTTCTTCACGGCCTGCCTCTTCCGCCGGGGGCGTGGTCTGGGGTCGGGGTCGAACGGTAATTCTAGGAATCGCGGCCGACCGGCGACAAGGCCGGAGTGGCCCTCCGATCGTTAGAGGGCGGCCCGTTAACGGGGATTCAATCGGCGAGGACTTCGACGCCGAGCAAGGTGAAATCGTCGGGCCTCGGTTGCTCAGTCACCAGGTCGGCGCTGAGCCGTTCGACGAACGCCTGGATGGGCAGCGATCGATGCTCGACGGCACCGCGGAGCAGTGGGGCCGAGACGCCGGTCGCGGATTCGCTCTCCGGCAGGCCGTCGGTGAAGACCAGTAACTTGTCACCGGGCCGCAGCCGATGCTGCTGGGACCGGTACTCGGCGTCGAAGACGCCGAGGAGCGTGCCCGGGGACTGCCACTGCTCCGGGTCGCCGACCCGCGGCAGGTGGACCGGGTGCGGGTGGGCGGCCCGGGCGAACTCCAGCCGGCCGTCGCGGCAGTTGAGCAGGCCGTAGACCATCGTGATGAACGGCAGGTCGGCCAGCCCCTGGGCGATCAGGTCGCGGTTGAGCCGGGATAGCACTTCCCCCGGCGGCAGGAGGCGGTAGCTCGACCCGGACACTTCTTTCGGCTGCACCGCCTTTTTCAGAAACACGGTCAGCAGGCTTGCGGGGACGCCGTGGCCCATGGCGTCGGCGACGTAGAAGCCGACGTGGTCCTCGTCGAGGCGGACGACGTCGTAGAAGTCGCCGCCGACCTGGCCGCAGGGGCGGTAGCTGACGGCGAACCGGATCGGGCCGACCGCCGGCAGTGTCTGCGGCAGGAAGCTCGCCTGGAGGCGGCGGGCCATCCGCAAGTCCAGATCGATCTGCCGATATGCCTGCTGGAGCTGGTGGCTGAACTGCTGCGCCTCGGCTGCCCGCGCCACCCACTGGTCGCGGGCCTTCCGCCACCGCTCCAACACGCGGAGCTGGGCCATGAGTTCGTCGGCCGACGCGGAGGAGCCAATAACGGCATCGGCACCGTGAGCAAAACCGGCCAGTCGGGCGGCGGCGGAGTCGTCCGGGGCGACATACAACAGCGGCGGCCGGTCGTCGAGTGGCCGCAGGCCCAGCCGGCGGCACAGGGCGAGCACATCGGCGGCCGCCCCGGACCGGCCGTCCAATACGACAGCGACGAACCCGGTAACGCCGTTGGGGAGGGCCCCGGGCGGCCGCTCCTCGACGGCGAACTCGTCCGGCCCCAGCCGGCCGCGGATCGGCGGGTCAGCGGTCAGAGTGCCGACGACGAGGAGCTTTGGGGCGGGAGTCCCCATGACGGCCTCCGGGTGCGGGGAGGCCACACTATACGCCGGGGTCCGCCCCGGCCGCAAGCCCGCCGGCGGGTTCGGACTACGGCTGGTCGGCGGCGAGCGGCTCGGCCCCGTCCCGGACGCAGGCCCGCCAAGCGTCGCACAGGTTCCGGACCGCCTGGATGTACGTGGCATCGCCCTTCCAGACGCCACCGCCGCAAGGCCAAAGCCGCGTGAACAGGTTGCCGGGCAGGATGTAGTGGGTCGGCGAATCCGGGTAGTGCTCCGGGGCCGCGGGCCGCCGGGACCACCAGTCCCAGGTCTTCGTGTCCATCCGGTCGAACGCCGGCCGCTTGTGTTCGGCCACCATCCACCGCAAACAGGCGGCCCGTGGATCGCCGCGCTCGTCCAGCCAGTCGGCGAACACCAACTTGGGCACGTCGTCGTCCGGGGCGGCGGCGATGGCGTCCCAGAAGGGGGCTTCGGCGTCGCCCGGCGGCCCCATCGCTCACCCCTTGATGACGCCAATCGGCCGCATCCGGGCCACCTTCCGGGAGATGCCGGCCTTGTGGACCACGTCCACGACCTCGTCCACGTTCTTGTAGGCGTCCGGCTGCTCCTCCGCGAGCCCCTTGCGGCTCTGGGCGCGGGCGATGACGCCGCGCGCCTCCAGCTCCTTGTCGATCCGCCGGCCGGCCGCCGCCTTGACCGCGGCGGTCCGGCTCATCGCCCGCCCGGCCCCGTGACAGGTCGTGCCGAACGTCCGCTCCATGCTGCCCGCCTGTCCGGCCAGCACCCAGCTCGCCGTCCCCATGTCACCGGGGATGATGACCGGCTGGCCGACGGCCCGGTAGGCGGCCGGGACTTCGCGGTGCCCCGGCGGGAACGCCCGCGTCGCCCCCTTGCGGTGGACCCAGAGTTTTTTCCGCTTGCCGTCCACATCGTGCTCTTCGAGCTTGGCGATGTTGTGGGCCACGTCGTAAAGGAGTTCCATCCCGAGGTCTTCCCACGACCGGCCGAAGACGGACGCGAACACCTCGCGGGCCTGGTGCATCAGGAGTTGCCGGTTGCAGAACCCGAAGTTGGCCGCCGCCCGCATCGCTCCCAGGTACGCCCGCCCCTCCGGGCTGTCCACTGGGGCGCAGGCAAGCTGGCGGTCCGGCAGCTCGATGCCGTACTTGGCCGGAGCGTTCCGCAGCACGGCGAGGGCGTCGTCGCACACCTGGTAACCCAGGCCGCGGGAGCCGGAGTGGATTAGGACGCAGACCTGATCCTTCTCCAATCCGTACACCCGGCCGACGTCCGGATCGAAGACGTGGTCCACAACCTGGACCTCCAGGAAGTGGTTGCCCGAGCCCAGTGTGCCGCACTGCTCGGCACCGCGGGCCACCGCGAAGTCGCTGACGGCGTCCGGCTCGGCGCCGTCGATCCGGCCATGGGCCTCGGTGTACTCCAGGTCGCTCGCCTGCCCCAGCCCGCGGCCGACCACGTAGGCGACGCCCTCGCCCATCAGGCGGCGGAGTTCCTTGGCGTCGAAGTGGTATTTGCCGGACCGCCCCGCCCCCGTCGGGACGTTGCGGAAGAGCGTATCCACGAGCTGCTTGATGTGCGGCTTGACGTCACGGTAGGACAGGTTGGTACGGACCAGCCGGACGCCGCAGTTGATGTCGTACCCCACGCCGCCCGGGGAGATGACGCCGCCCTCGTCCGGGTCGGTCGCCGCAACGCCGCCGATGCAGAAGCCGTAGCCCCAGTGGATGTCGGGCATGGCCAGGCTGGCGTGCTGGATGCCGGGCAGCGTCGCCACGTTCGCCACCTGGTCCGGGGCCTGATCCTTACGGAGTTGCTCCGTCAGCCGCTCGTCGGCGAAGATCAGCCCGTCCACCCGCATCCCCGGCTTGTAGCCCTTCGGGATGCGGACGCACGTCTCGTCGATCCGCTCCAGTGGGCCGGCGTAGGGTCCGGTCGCCATGGATCACCACCCCCGTAACGCACCCGGGGCCCCGGGTGGGCTTAGATGTCCACAATCACCTCGGCCCACCACGTCCCGTCCGGGGTCTGCTCCACCTGCAGCCCGTGGTAGGTGATCGCCTTAACTTCGTGACTCAACGGATGCCGGTCCGGGTCGTAAGGTTCGCCCCCGGCTGTGGCCGTCAGCCCGTCGCCGCCGACGCGGACGGCGAACCGGCTGAACAGCAAATGGTCGATCTCGAACTTCAACAGCAACGCCTTGAGCCAATCAAACAACAGGTATGCCGGGTCGGCACCGTCGATGTGGAACACAGCCTCAGTCCGCGGCTCGACGGTCGCCACGTCTTCGACGATCGCGGCCGTCAGCGCCTCGGCCGCCTCGGCAAAGAGCGTGTCGAGGTCTGGCGCCCGGACGCGCAAGCCAAGGTCCGCCGTGTGCTCGAAGTGCTCGTGCATACCGGCAGCATAGCCCGGCGTGGGCGGGCCGACAGTGCTGATCAGTGTTTGTCATCCCGGCCCGGGCCATGCAAAATAGGAGGCAACCGCCGTGCCCCGGTTCGCCTCGGGAGGCCGCTCATGACCGACCGCCTGCGCGACTTGCTCGACGAGTTCGACCCGACGCTGCCGCTGGATCGCGCCAGCACCATCCCGAGCGGGTGGTACTTTGATGCCGACCTGGCCGAGTTGGAGCGGCGGACCGTCTTCGCCGGCTGGCAGGCAGTCGGTCGGCTCGACCAGGTCGCCAGGCCGGGGTCGTACCTGACGGCCGAGGTCGCCGGCGAGCCGGTCGCCGTCCTGCGGGACGAGGCCGGCGTGCTGCGGGCGTTCCACAACGTTTGCCGCCACCGCGCGGCCGCCGTCCTGACCGAGCCGTGCGGCACGGCGACGAAGCTCCGCTGCCGCTACCACGGCTGGACGTACGACCTGGCCGGCCGGCTCCGCGGGGCGCCGGAATTCGACGGCGTGGCCGACTTCCGCCGCGAGGATTTCGGCCTGGTGCCGCTGATCGCCGACGCCTGGGGCCCAACGGTCTGGGTCCACCCGCAGTCGGCCGCTCTGCGGCTGGCGGACTTCTTGAGCCCGATGCCGGAGCGCACCGAGCCGCTCGGCGTCGGCCACGTGGTCTGGCACGGCAGCCGCACCTACGACCTGGGGTGCAACTGGAAGGTGTACGTCGATAACTCCCTCGACGGCGGCTACCACGTGAACACGATCCACCCCGGCCTGGCCGGCGTCATCGACTACAGCCACTACCGGACGGAGTTGTACGCCAACGCCAACGTGCAGGTCAGCCCGCTGAAGCCGGCCGCGGACGCCGTCGAGGGGGTCGTGCGGGTCGGCGACACCGCCTACTACTGGTGGGTGTTCCCGAACTTCATGGTCAACCTCTACGCCGGCGTGATGGACACCAACCTGGTCCTGCCGCTCGGGCCGGAGCGGTGCCGCGTGGTGTTCGACTTTTACTTCGCCGACAGCACCTCGGCCGACTTCGTCGCCCAGAGCCTCGACGTGGCCGAGCGGATCCAGCAGGAGGACGTCGGCGTCTGCGAGGACGTGCAGCGGGGCCTGCGGAGCCGGTCGTTCTCGACCGGGCGGTTCAGCGTCCGCCGGGAGAACGGCGGGTATCACTTCCACCAGCTGCTCGCCCGGGCACTGCGGGCCGGCCTAACCGACGACATCCCGAGCCGCGCGTGACGCCGCGGCGACGCGGTTTTTGCTTGCGTCACCCTGCCCGTCTGGGACATACTGGAGTCACATTCTCGGACGCATCTCAGGGGTTGTCGTGGGCGCCCAACAGACACCGCCACCCGGACTGAACGTGCTCATCGTCGAGGACCACGGCGAGGTGGCCGAGATGATGGCCGGCCTACTGCGGCTGGACGGCCACGCCGTGCGCGTTGCCACGGACGGGCCGGCGGGCCTGGCCGCCGCCCTGGGCGACCCGCCCGACGTGCTGCTGCTGGACATCGGCCTGCCCGGGCTGGACGGGTGGGAGGTG
Source organism: Gemmataceae bacterium (assembly GCA_036406755.1). GTDB lineage: Bacteria > Planctomycetota > Planctomycetia > Gemmatales > Gemmataceae > DASXAN01. The sequence continues at coordinate 8,703 of DASXAN010000602.1, read as the reverse complement.
GCCCGCCGGGTGCACACCGCGCTGGGGGCGAAGACGCCGCTGATCATCGCCGTGACCGGGTACGACCTGCCCGCCGACCGGCTCCGCTCCGGCGCGGCCGGCGTCCACCTGCACATGGGCAAGCCGGCCGACCCCGACGCCATCCGCAATTTGCTGCGATCCTACGGCGTCCCACACTCGTGACCGTTGCGGTACGGCACCGGGTGGTCGTTGTCAGACGTGGATTACTGCGGCCCGAGGACGCGCTCGAGTTCGGCGAGCAGGTCGTCCTCGTCGAACGGCTTCTTGAGGAACCCGGCGCAGCCGTGCTCGGCAGCCCACTCCGGGGTCAGGTCGGTGCCGGTGGTCACAATGACGGGGATGTCGCGGTAGGGCGTGCCCTTGAGCCATTCGAGGAAGTGCCAGCCGTCCACTTCCGGCAGCCGCATGTCGAGGAGGATGACGTCCGGGGGCGGTCCGGCGTCGAGGAGCTCTTCGGCGATGCGGCCGTTGCCGGCCGCAGTGACCATGTAGCCGAAGTGGCCGAGGAGGGCGACCATCCCCGCGGAGGCGAGGACGCTGTCCTCCACGACCAGGAGGGATTTCATCTGACGGTCCGTGGTCGCCATGGCGCCACCTCCGCTCACCGCAATTGAGCTAATCATCGGCCGGCGACCAAGTAGCAACTTGCGTGCCAGCGGGGATCGAAGTGAGATCCACCGCGTGGACGGCCGACACGACCGAGCGCGGTTCGGGCGCTGGGCTGGGTTGGCCGCACCCTACTTGATAAAGGTCCAGTGCTGGTAGAAGGCCGCGTTGAACCGGGCGACGGCGACGCGGACGACCGTGAGGATGCCACTCATCACGCCGGGGATCAGGCTCGGCCGCAGAATGTCCACGAACAGGCAGTACCGCACCTCGTCGGATTCGTTGCAGGACTTGTGCTGGAGCGTGTCGTCGAAGATGAACAGCTTGTCAGCCCGCCACCGGTGCACGTGGCGGCCGACCTGGATGTAGACGTTGTCGCTGGCGATGTCGTTGACGTTGTACAGGACTCGCAGGGTCACCCGCAGCGGGCCGAAGTGCTTGCCGGTGGACTGGCGGGTATTGAAGATCGACACGCCGATCGTGCGGATGTACTTGTGCCGCTGGTGGAACTCCGGCACATCCACCGACGTCTGGACGTTCTTGCCGTACCACTTGAAGAAGATCATCCCCCGCCGCCGGTCGCCCATCTTGGCCTGCAGCTTGCCGACCAGGTCGGACCGGTGGGCGGCCTCGATCAAGGCCTTGATTTCGTCCTGGTACGGCGCCGGCAGGTCGGCCAGGGCGTAGACGCCCCGGTTCCGGTACGGCAGGCACAGCAGGTCGAGGAGGAGGTTGAACGGGGCCAGTAGCCAGGTGAATACGCCGTTGCCGGCGAAGTACCGGTCGAGGGCGGCGAGCGTCCGCCGGCGGTTCCGGGCAAAGTCAATCAAGCCCAGAGCGACGTAAGTGGCGAAGGCGACGGGGATGAAGTAGGCTGCCACGGCGACGGGGACGACCCGCTTGGCGGTCCGCCGGGCGAGCCGGCGGGCGGTGGCGAGGGACCGTGACCCGCTGGCGGCCGGGGTGTGGCAGTTCATGAGACGCCCTTGCCTCGGCGGCGACACGGCCCGGGCACGCGGCGGCATCAAGCCGCGGCCAGGGACATGGTCGGCCGGCCGGCTGCACCGACCTGACTTTTTTTCCGGCCGGGCGGGTAACGTCATCGCGGTGCGGTGTGGCCGATCGGACGACTCAACCGAACTTGCCGCCTCATCCGTCGGTCGGCACGTAGTCGCTGGAGGGGCCAAGCCGTACAGCCGAGAGCCGCGGCGATGCGCTGCGAGACGGAAACGGCCGGCGCCTTCGCTTGGCGTGCCGCGGCCGGTGCACTCGGAGTGGCCAGGAGTGAGACGGCTGGATCACGGCCGCGACGCCGGATATGAAACCCCGGAAATTCGGGGACGCGGACGGGCCGGCTTCGGCCCGACGGTGGATTGAGCGGCCCCTCCCGGGTTCGAACCGGGGTGGCGGACTTGCAATCGGCGAGGGAATCGCCGCAACAAATGCCGCCGTGGGAATGTGCGGCCTTCTCGACTCCTCGGTTGGACGCCGGGTTGCACCTGCAACCAGCTGACGAAGATTCTCCAGGGGATGGGTGGTCGACGAGACTGACGCGGGCGGAAATGCCGCGGCACGCCTGGCATCAAATCGGGATTCAAGGATCACGGTTCGTAGGGCAAGTTCTCGCCGGACACCGACCCCCAGAGCTGTTGCAAGTTTGAGTTCGGGTCAACGCCGCCAACCGGCGCTGCACGGGGCACTCGTCGTGAGCCACGTCGATGGTTCCGGCCTCAGTGGAGCTTCTTGACCAAGCTCGCCTGCCGTCGGACATCCCCTTCCCGATCTCGGCAACGACCTCTATCAGTCCGCCCCTGCCAACTTCTCCAGCGGATTCCCCGGGGTGCGGCATTGTGCCAAAGCTTGCGGCGGTGGCGCAGCGCCCTTACAATCGACGAACGTCATACTTTACGGCCGTGCCCCTTGGCGCAGCGACTGTAGCTTGTTGCTTGGGTATGGGCGGGCGAGGGCGGGTGATGGCGCGTCTGCGGTTCATTATGAATGCCGGTCGGACCAGCAAGCAGGGCCAGCAGATTAACGTCGGCAAGGACAACGACGAGTACGAGGCGATCGTCAGCACGTTGACGCTCCACGCCGAGGACCTCAAGGCGCTCGGCGTCGCCGCCGGGGACACGGTCCGGGTTCGGTCCGAGTACGGGGGCGAGGCCACGTTCCGCTGCCAGGAGGGGAAGGTGCCGCGCGGGATGATCTTCGTCCCCTACGGCCCGCCGACGTGCCGGCTGATGGGCTCACACACCGACGGCACCGGCATGCCGACCTCCAAGAACTGGGAGGTCGAAGTCGAACCGGTTGCTCCGTACGCCATGAACTAGAGGCACCGACCCAGTCGACCAAGTGATCCGAAGAGGAAGGGATGGAACACCAACCACCGCACGAAAGCACCGGCGAAGCACGACGGGCGGCGGCAGCCCACTTCGCCGCGGAGCCGGGCGCGGACACGCCACCGGCCTGGGAGGAAGTCGCCGCCGGGCGGTACATGCCGCGGCGGTTCAAGGGCAGCAACAAGGGGCGGGCGCTCGGCTGAACGTTCGCCATCCCGTCCGGTACGGACGGCCAGATCCGACGGTGAACCTGGAGGCAGGCATGGAATTGAATGTGGTGAAAAACGCCACCTGTACGTTCTGCGGGTGCGTCTGCGACGACATCGAGCTGCACGCCGAGGGCGACCGCATCGTCCACACCAAGGCGGCCTGCGTGCTCGGAGTTAGCTGGTTCAAGAACCACACCGCCGAACGGCTCTACCCGGACGCCCTGATCGACGGCAAACCCGCCACCGTCGACGAGGCGGTCGAGGCCGCGGCCGAGTACCTGTATGACGCGGACCTGCCGTTGGTCTACGGGCTGAGCAACATCACCTGCGAGGCCCAGCGGGAGTCGGTCGCCCTGGCCGAGCTGATCGGCGGGGTGATCGACAGCCATACGTCGCTTTGACACGGCCCCACCGAAATTGCCGCCCAGTTGGGCGGAAAGGTGTCCTGCACGCTGGGTGAAGTCAAGAACCGGGCCGACCTCATCATCTACTGGGGCGGCAACCCGGCGGAGTGCCACCCGCGGCACTTCACGAAGTACACCCTGACCCAGAAGGGCAAGTTCATTCCCAACGGCCGCAAGGACCGAACGATGGTCCTGGTGGACATCCGCGAGACGCCGAGCGCGAAGGCCGCGGACGTCTTCCTCCAGGTCCGGCCCTCGAAGGACTTCGAGGTCATCACGGCGCTTCGCGCCCTGATCAAGGGGCAGCGGGTGGACCCGGCCGTCGCGGCGGAGACCGGGCTGACGCTGGGGCAGCTTCAAGATTTCGCCGACCGGATGAAGCGGGCCAAGTTCGGCGTCCTGTTCTTCGGGATGGGGCTGTCGATGACCCGCGGCAAGCATATGAACTCGGCCGCGCTGCTCACCCTGGCGGCCGAGCTGAACGCCTTCACGAAGTTCGTGGCCATGCCGATGCGCGGGCACGGCAACGTCACCGGCGGCGACGTCATCATGCGGTGGACGACCGGCTACCCGTTCGGCGTCAACCTGGCCCGCGGCTACCCGCGGTTCAACCCGGGTGAGTTCTCGACGATCGACCTCTTGATCCGCGGGGACTGCGACGCCGCGCTGGTTCTGGGGGCCGACCCCGGCGCGACGATGCCCCAGCCGGCCATCGACCACCTGGCCCGCATCCCCACGATCGTCCTCGACCCCAAGGTCACGCACACCAGCCGCCTGGCCCGCGTGCATTTCACGACCGCGACGACGGGCGTCAGCGCCCCGGGGACCGTCTACCGCATGGACGAGATCCCATTGCCGCTGCGGCCCGCCTTGAAGTCGCCCTACCCGACCGACGAAGAGATCGTGCGGCGGATCTACCAGGCGGTCGCGGCCAAGCCGCCGCTGACGCCGCCTGGCGTGCCGAGCCTGGCCACCGCCGGGAACGTGTGATCCGCCCGCAGGGAGGATCGAGTCCGTTGCACGGGAACTCCAAGCTGCGGATCACCGGCGGCCGGGTGTTTGACCCGGCCAACGCGGTCAACGGTGAAATCCGGGACGTGTGTGTCTGCGACGGCCGAATCGTCGGCGACGTGGAGGGCGGCCGGACGATCGACGCCACGGGCATGGTCGTCTTCCCCGGCGGCGTGGACGTGCATACTCACGTGGCGGGCGCGGCCCTCAACTTCGCCCGCGCTATGATCCCGGAGGACCACCGCCGCAACGCCCCCTTCGTCCGCACGCCGGTCCGCCGCGGCGGCATCGGCGGGGCGACGCCCACGACCTACGTCACCGGCTATCTCTACGCCGGGCTCGGCTACACGACCGTGAACGAGGCGGCCGTCCCCATCCTCTCCGCCCGCCACACTCACGAAGAGCTGCGTGACACGCCGATCGTCGATAAGGCGTGCTGCGTGCTCATGGCCAACAACGAGATCCTGCTCGACCTGATCGAAAAGGGCGAACTGGAGCGGGCCCGGCACGTCGCCGCCTGGAACATCTGGGCGGCCAAGGCGTACGGCGTCAAGGCCGTCAACCCCGGCGGCGTGGCCGCGTGGAAATGGGGGAAGGATGCCAAGGGCCTTTTCGAGCCGGTGCCAGGCTACGACAAGGTCACGCCCGCGATGATCATCTCGGCGCTGGCCGGGATTGTGGACGGCCTCGGCCTGCCACACCCGCTGCACCTGCACTGCAACAACCTCGGCGCTCCGGGCAACTTCAACACAACCCTGGAGACGATGAAGCTACTGGAGGGAAACCGCGCCCACATCGCCCACCTGCAGTACCACGCATACGGCGGCGACGACTGGCCGACGATGCGCTCGGAATCGGTCAAGATCGCGGAGGAGTTCAACGCCCGGGAAAACCTTACCACCGACGCCGGCGCCGTGCTCTTCGGCAACACGGTCACGATCACGGCCGACGGGCCGTGGCAGCACCTGCTCTACAAACTGACCGGCCGGAAGTGGGGCAACATGGACGTCGAGAACGAGACCGGCTGCGGCATCGTGCCCTACGTGTACAAGGAGAAGAACCTCGTCAACGCCGTCCAGTGGGCCGTGGGGCTGGAGTTGCTGCTGCTCATCAACGACCCCTGGCGGGTGTACCTCACGACCGACCACCCCAACGGGGCGGCGTTCTGGCGCTACCCGGAGATCATCCATCTCCTCATGAGCGCCGACTTGCGAAAGGAGCAATTGAAGAAGCTGACGCCGAAGGCGCTCAAGCGGATCATCCTGCCCGAACTGGACCGCGAGTACACGCTCTACGAGATCGCCATCATCACGTCGGCCGGGCCGGCGCGGGCCCTGGGGCTACCGCAGAAGGGCCACCTCGGCGTCGGGGCCGACGCCGACATCGCCGTCTTCAACGACAGTGACGACGTGGCCCGCATGTTCGCCTACCCGCGGTACGTGCTCAAGGGCGGCGAGGTCGTGATCGAGGAGGGCGAAATCCGCCAAGTAGTCGAAGGCAAGGGGCTATTGGTGCGCCCGACCTACGACGAGGACGTGGAGACCTTCATCCGCCCCCTGTTCCAAAAGTACTACACGATGTCGTTCGACAATTACCCGGTCGAGATGGAGCGGATCGAGCACCCGGAGGTCCGCCAATGCCCGTAGCGGAGCTGGCGACTGGGACCGTTCTGACGCTGAAGGAGCGGCCGCACGTGCCGCTCGAGGCGGAGGCCCTGGTCCCCGACCTGATCGCCGCCTTGACGCATGATGAGGTCTGCGGCCTGCCGGTGATCCTCGGTAAGCGAAAGTGCCGGCTGGACGAGTTCTTCGCCGTCGACGGGCCGGGCAGCGAGGAGCTGAACATCCACGGGGACCTCGGCCGCGTCAAGTGGATCGGCCGGGGCATGACCCGCGGCCGCATCACCGTCCACGGCAACGCGGGAATGCACCTGGGTGCGTACATGAAGGGCGGCACGATCGAGGTGACCGGCGACGCGTCGGACTGGGTCGGCGCCGAGATGTCGGGCGGGCTGATCCGCATCCGCGGGAACGCCGGCGGGCAGATCGGGGCGGCGTACCGCGGGAGCCTTTCGGGGATGAAGGAGGGCACGATCCTGATCGGGGGCTCGGCTGGCATCGAGGTCGGGATGCGGATGCGGCGTGGGCTGATCGCCGTGGGCGGCCCGGTGCGGGATTTCGCGGGATTGCAGATGAAAGCCGGGACGATCATTCTCATGGGCGGGGCCGAACTCCGGACCGGCGCCTGGATGGTTCGCGGCACCATCATCTCGCTGAAGCCCATCCCACTCCTGCCGACGTTCGCCTACGCGTGCACGTGCAACCCGACGTTCGTGGGTCTGTACGCTCGACACCTGAAGGGCCTTGGCGTGTCCATCCCCTATGACGGCAAGGACGGCGTGTATCAGCGATACACGGGTGATAGCTCCGTCCCAGGAAAGGGGGAAATACTCGTCTGGCAGAATCCAGCCTCGGCAGCGGTTTCCTCCTGACCTCGAAACGGGCTTCGAGCCCACCGCAGACGTGGTGTGGGAGGCCTATGCCAAGGCCATCAAGAACGGTCGGGCAGATGGCGGGAAGCCGCTACGTGACACTTTACGTGGCACCGGCCCAAAATCGGTTGCCGACGACGAAGCGGCTACCGACGCAAGTGGCTGATCTGACTAGAACTAGGGAAAGAGGCCCCTCCCGGATTCGAACCGGGGGTGGCGGATTTGCAATCGGCGGGGGAATCGCCACAACACTTGCCGCCTGGGGAAGATGCGGCTCTAACCACGTTTCGGTTGCACGCCGGGTTGCACCCGGAGCCGGCAGGTGGCAAATTCCACAGGGTGGCAGGTCCGCAGAGTCCGACGCCGATGGGGACGGACTGACACTTCTGGCGCTCTAGTAGTATTGCGTTGGTGGCGATGTGACGCTACAAACCTCTCTCGAATTCGCAGGGAGGCAGGCGCGAGCGCGCACCGCCGGGTCGATTTCCGGCGGCTTTGGTCCAGGGATGCTTGGCTAGGAATTGGTCTGGCTGCGTGACGGTCGGCACCCGCGGATTGGGAGCGTCCTCACGAGCCGGGCCCCAGCAAAGGACCCGCGACCGTGGTCGTCCCTACTTCTCCGCCGGCGGCGGCCAACATGGCTGACCATGCGGGACAGTCCCCTTCCCTTCTCCTTAGACAGCCCCAAGCGTGGCGGTATGTCGGCCTCAGCCGTAGCGGCTGGTTCCGCCTGCGGGCGCTCGGGAAGCTCCCCGATCCGATCGCCGTTCCCGGCACAGGTCTGTGCTGGAGGCGTGCCGACCTGGACCGGTGGGCCGAGCGGCTGAAGCCAGCCCGCCGCCGCAGCCGGCCGGTTCAGACGGCCTGACCACGGCGAAGCTACACGCGGTGGTGTAGCCGACGCCCGGCCGGCTCCGGTTTTCGCAGCGATTCTGCGCACCCGATTTGTGCCGTGGTGTAGCCGGGATTCTCTCGCCTCGTGTGTCCATGAACGGACGGCCGACGGGGGGGGCAACCATGTCCGCGACCGTTGACGGCGAATGCCCGGTTTGGCCGGTTGGGCGCCTGGCGACAGCCTGCGGCCGCCCACCGTGGTACATCCGCAGGCTGCTGGACCGCGGCGTAGACGGGGTGAAGGTCTTCAAGTTCGGCCCGGCACGAGTGGTCCGCTGCGAGGACGTGCCGCTGGTCGTGGCCGCCGTGCGGGCGATCGGCGAAGCGAAGATTCGGCGGGACGTGCCCGCGGCGTGACAAAAAAACCGCCGGATGGGGGTCCGGCGGCGGCGGCGAACCGGGGTTTTATGGAAGGGCCCGGCTGCTATGCGTGATTGTACATTTCCCGGCCGTTGCTCGCCAGAGCGATCGACGCAACGGTTCGACGCCGGCCCGCCTAGTGACGGCCGACGGCCCACTCCGGACGACGACGCGGCGGAGCTGCGGGCCCGGCCGACCGATGAGGCGGTCCGGTTCCGGTACTTGGCCGGCACTTGGCCGTCCGCCGCCGAACTCCGGCAACTGCGGCACCGGCACCAGGCTGACCCCGCACTTCGGCGGCACCCGCTGGAGGACGTGCTCGATCAACTGCTCGACGCCGTTACGGCCGGGGGGCGAAAGTGACCGCC
>DASXAN010000601.1:0-5558 GCA_036406755.1 Gemmataceae bacterium | reverse complement strand
CTGGTCGGCGGCCTGGCCAGCGCCGGCCTGATCGCCCTCATCCAGACCGCCCTCGCCGGCCCCGGTCCCGCCGCCGGCACCGTGGCCGCCGCTTTCGTGGGTCTGTGCGGCGTCGTCCTCGTCACCAAAATCGCCTCGCAGGCGCTGCTCGTCCGCCTCGGCCACCAGGCCGTCCACGACCTGTACCTGCAACTGAGCCGCCGCGTCCTGGCCGTGCCGCTGCGGGCGCTGGAAGAGTTCGGCCCGCATCGCGTCCTGGCGCTCTTAACCGAAGACGTGCCGGTCATCGCCAACGCCCTGCTCGGCCTGTCGGTCATCGGCATCAATCTCGCCATCCTGCTGTGTTGCCTGCTGTACCTGGCGTGGCTGTCCCCGGCCGTGCTTGCCGGGCTGCTCGCCTTCCTGGCCGTCGGCGTCGTCACCTACCTGTGGGCCGTCGGCCGGGCGAACCGGTCGCTGAAGCGGGCGCGGGAGGGGCAGGACGAACTCCTGCACCACTTCCGCGGGCTGACCGAGGGCGCGAAGGAGCTGAAACTGCACCGCCCGCGGCGGCTCGGGTTCCTCGGCCAACTGTTGGAGCCGACCTGCGCCCGGCTCCGCGACGACCTGGACGCCGGCATGATCCTCTACGCCGCCGCATCGTCGTGGGGGCAGCTCCTGTTCTTCGTCGCCATCGGCCTCGTGCTGTTCGTCCTGCCGGGCTGGGTCGCGCTCGACGGGCCGACCCTGGCCGGGGCGGTGCTGACGACGCTGTATACCACCTCGCCGCTGGAGGCGGTCATGGCGTGGCTGCCGGCGATCGGCCAGGCGTCGGTGTCGCTACGGAAAGTCGAGGACCTGGCCCGGCTCGGCGGCGAGCCGCGTGCCGAGGACGGGTCGGCCGCCGTTCCGGAGCCGGCCGTGCGGGCGGTCGTGGAGATGGTCCGCGTGACACACACCTACCACCGCGAGGGCGAGGAGGGCGGGTTCCAGCTCGGGCCGATTGACCTGGCCATGCGGCCAGGAGAGGTCGTGTTCCTGGTCGGCGGCAACGGGTCGGGCAAGACGACGTTGGCGAAATTGCTCGCCGGCCTGTACGCCCCGGAGGCCGGCGAAATCCGCCTCAACGGCCGGCCGGTGACGGCCGCCGACCGCGAGGCGTACCGCCAACACTTCGCGGCCGTGTTCGGCGACTTCTACCTGTTCGAGCGGCTCGTCGGCCTGGGCCGGCCGGGCCTGGACGACCAGGCCGCCCACTACCTGCGGCACCTGCGGCTGGACCAGAAGGTGACCGTCCGCGACGGGGCGTTCTCGACCACCGAGCTGTCGCAGGGCCAGCGGAAGCGGCTGGCGCTGTTGACCGCGTACCTGGAGGACCGGCCGGTGTACCTGTTCGACGAGTGGGCAGCCGACCAGGACCCGGTGTTCAAGAAGGTCTTCTACACGCAGCTGCTGCCGGAGCTGAAGGCACGGGGCAAGGCGGTGCTGGTCATCAGCCACGACGAGCGGTACTTTGGCGTGGCCGACCGCGTCCTGCGGCTGGACTACGGCAAACTCGCCCCGGAAGCCCCGCTCCATGTCGCCGCCGCCCGTGCTTGACGCTTGGCTGCCGTTCCGCCGCGGGGCACCCGCGATAGCGGGTCACCCGGCGGCGCGGGTGCGGCTGGTGTGCCTGCCGTTCGCCGGCGGCGGGGCGGGGGCGTTCCGCACCTGGGCCGACGCGTTGCCGCTGACTGTCGAAGTCTGTGCGGTGCAGCCGCCGGGGCGGGAGACGCGGTTCCGCGAGCCGCCGTACGCCCGACTGGCGCCGCTGGTGGCGGCGCTGGCCGATGTGCTGCCGCCGCTGTTCGACGTGCCGGTGGTGCTGTACGGGCACAGCCTGGGGGCGCTGGCGGCGTTCGAGCTGGCGCGGGAGCTGCGCCGCCGCGGCGGGCCGGTCCCGGCTCAGCTGATCGTCAGCGGCCGGGTTGCCCCGGACGTGCCGCCGCGGCCAAGGCCGCTGCACACGCTGCCGGGCGCCGAGTTCCGCGCCGAGCTGCGGCGGCTCAACGGCACGCCGGCCGCCGTGCTCGACAACGACGAGCTGATGGCCGCGTTCCTGCCGGTGCTGCGGGCCGACTTCGCCGCGCACGAGACATACGAGTACCGCGAGGAGCCGCCGTTGGATTGCCCGATCCTGGCCGTCACTGGTGCGGCGGACACACTCGCCCCGCCGGACCAGCTGGACGGCTGGCGGCGGCACACGCGGGCGGCCTTCGAGGCCCGGGTCCTGCCGGGGGATCACTTTTTCCTCCAGACGCAGCGGGCGGCGTTGTTGCAGTTACTGACCCGTGTCCTCGAACCGATTACGTGATCCGCATGGGTGCCGATGCTTGGCCCCTGGTTCGCCACGTCCCGCTGCTCGGTCCGGACGATGTTCACGTTTGGCAGGCCGCGCTCGACGCCGATGAGCCGACCGTGAGTCGACTCGAAGCGATCCTCGCGCCCGACGAACGGGCACGGGCCGACCGTTTTCACTTCCAGCGCGACCGGCGGCGGTTCATCGTCGGGCGCGGCTACCTTCGCCGTCTGCTCGGCGAATACCTGTCCGTCGCACCCTCGGATGTCGCCCTGGCTGTGACTTCGCTGGGCAAACCGCAATTAGCCGGTGAGGCGGCCGACCGTCTACGATTCAACGTAGCGCACTCGGACGATCTTGCGCTTTATGCAATGACACGCGGCCGGGAAGTCGGCATCGACGTGGAGCGCGAACGGCCGGACATCGATTGGCGCGAGCTGGGCCGACGGTTCTTCGCCCCGGAGGAAGTCGCCGCCCTGACCGCCCTGCCGTCGGCCGAGCAGCGGCCGGCGTTCTACCGCTGCTGGACGCGCAAGGAGGCATACATCAAGGCGCTCGGACGGGGGATGCAGATGCCGCTGGACGGATTTGCCGTGACGCTCAATCCGGATACGGCCGGCCTCGTCCACACCGCCCATGACCGGGATCAGTTGGCGCGATGGGAGTTACGGCCGCTGACGCCCGCCCCCGGGTTCGCCGGGGCGGTCGCCGTCGAGGGGCGAAACTGGCGGCTTTTCTGCGGCCGCTTCGCCGGCGATCCGTAAAATGACGGCACCCCGCCGGCGGCGGCCGACTCTAACAACCTGGGATATTCTCACCGCTTTTTCTGCCGCCGGTCGGCTCCGGCCCGCTATTGTGGGGGGCGGACCGGCGGGGAGGGCCGCGACCGGCTCATGAGTTTTTCGCTCGCCACGCTCTGGCACGAACGCAACCGGTTCCTTCCCGGCGTGCTCGCCGTCGCGTTCAGCGCCCTGCTCATCACCGTCCAGTTCGGCATCCTGATCGGCCTGCTGTCGCTCACGTCCGTGCCGGTGGACCTGGCGACCGCCGACCTGTGGGTCGGCGACCCGCAGGTGCTCAGCGTGGATGTGACCGAGTCGATCCCCGAATCCTGGCTGACCCGCGTCCAGGCCCAGCCGGAGATCAACCGGGTCGAGAAGTACGTGATCTGGCTGATGATGGCCGACAAGCCCGGCAGCCAGCGGAGCATCTGCCTGGTCATCGGCTCCCGGCTGGACGCCGGCAGCCTCGGGGCCCTGCCGCAGCTGAGCCCGGACCTGCGGGCCAAGCTGAGCGAGCCGGGGGCGGTGGTCGTGGACGAGTCGGACCGGGAGAAGCTCGGGTTCACGGCCATCGGCGATTACGCCGAGGTCATGCACCATCGCATCCGCCTGGTCGGGACGGTGTCCGGCGTCCACAGCCTGGCCGCCCCGTATCTGTTCTGTTCGGTGGAGACGGCCCAGCGGCTGGTCGGGTTCGCCGCGACACAGCCGATCTACCTGCTGGCCAGCTGCAAGAACCCGGCCGACGCCCCGGCCGTGGCCGACCGCCTCCGCCGGGCCTACCCGGACATGGCCACGTTCACCCGAGACGAGCTCTCCAGCCGCACCCGGTGGCACTGGCTGACGGCGACCAAGAGCGGCGTCGCGGTCGGCGGCAGCGCGCTGCTCGGCCTGATCGTCGGGGCCGTGGTGACCAGCCAGACGCTGTACGCGGCCACGGCCGCGTCGCTGAAGGAGTACGCCACGCTGCGGGCCCTGGGCATCCCGCGGTGGCGGATCGCCGGGGCGGTGCTGGCCCAGTCGGCCTGGATCGGCGGGCTGGGCGTGGGGATCGCCCTGCCGGGGGCGTTCGCCGTCGCCCGGCTGGTGGACGCGGTCGGGGCCAAGGCCATCCTGCCGTGGCCGCTGGTCGTCGGGTCGGCGGTGGTGACGGTCGTGATGGCCCTGCTGTCCGGGCTGGCCGCACTGCGGTCGCTGCGGCTGATCGAACCGGCACAACTGCTGCGGTGAGCAGAGTTCGCCGGAGCGTGCAAGGATGCCGGCCGGGCCGGGGCTTCCCCCGCGGGCCGGGGGATGCGAGACTGTCGAGGGTGAGGTGAGTGCCGTGCCGAGTTTCTCCCGCCGCCGCTGGTTGCTGCTGGCCCTGCCCCTCGTGGCCGGGCTGGCCGTCGGCGCGCACCTGCTCAACGTCACCCTCCGTGGCGACCCGAACGCCGCCGTCGCCACCGCGGCGGCCGCCCCGGAGTTTCGCCCGGTGATCGCGTTCGGGCACGTAACGGTCGAAGGGGGCATCGTCCAGATGACGCCGTCGGTCCCCGGCGGGCGGGTGACGGAGGTGCGGGTGAAGGAGGGCGACGCCGTCCCGGCGGGGACGGTGCTGTTGCGGCTGGACGACGCCCAGGCCCGGGCGAAGGTGACCGAGGCGAAGGCCGCCGTCGAGACCGCCCGCGCCGAGCTGGACCGCGGCCGGTCGCTGCCGGAGCAGCACAAGATCAAACTGGAGCAGGCCCAGGCGGCCGTGGACGCGGCCGAGGCCCAGCGGAACGCCGCCCAGCAAGCGCTGGATCAGAAGGAGCGGCTGGTCCGGATCAACCAGCTCAACGCGGAGGCGCTGTCGATCGCCCGGGAGGAGTTGCGGGCGGCCCAGGAGGGGCTACGGATCAAGCAGGCCGACCTGCGGCAGATGCGGCTGGTGGACCCGAAGACGGAACTGCGGGTGCTGGAGAACCAGGTGAAGCGGGCCGAGGCGGTGCTGGCCCAGGCCGAGGCGGCGCTAAAGGAGTACAGCCTGGTCGCCCCGGTGGCGGGGACGGTGCTCCAGCTGGTCGTCGGCGTCGGCGACACGGTCGGCGCCCCGTCGGCGGTGCCGGCCGTGCAATTCTGCCCGGACGGGCCACGGGTTGTGAAGGCGGACGTCGAGCAGGCGTTCGCGGCTCTGGTGGCCGAAGGGCAGCGGGTGACGATCGAGGACGACACGCACGCGGCCGGCCGGTGGACGGGGCGGGTGAAGCGGGTGGCCGACTGGTACACGCAGCAGCGGCCGGTCCTCCAGCCGGACCCGAGCCAGTACACGGACGTGCGGACCATGCCGTGCGTGATCGAGCTGGACCCGGGCCAGAAGCGGCTGCGAATTAACCAGCGGGTCCGGGTGACGATCGAAGTGCCGCTGAAGTGAAGCGAAACGGCGAGCGGGGTTGCGTGAGCGCCCCGAGTCCTGGCAAGTGTCGATGACATTTGTG
>DASXAN010000600.1:0-3436 GCA_036406755.1 Gemmataceae bacterium | reverse complement strand
CAGGCAGCAAAGATGCCTCTTCGGCTTTGCTGCCTGCTGCCTGCTGCCTGCTGCCTGCTACTGCCCCCGTCTCGTGGTTGACCAGCTGCACCGTCACCAGCCGCGTGTCCGGCCGGAGCAGGCCCGGCAGCGCATCCACGTCCACGACGCCGTCGCGGCCGACCGGCAGGTACTCGACCGTGAACCCGCGCTCGGCGAGCCGCCGCAACGGCTCGGCGACGCACGGGTGCTCGACCGGGCCGGCGACGACGTGCCCCGGCGGGTCGCCGGCCAGGCCGAACACGGCGAGGTTGTTCGCCTCGGTCGCCCCGGACGTGAACACCACCTCGCCGGGGTCGGCCCCGAGCAGCTCGGCGACGCGCTCCCGGGCGTCCTCCAGGGCGCGGCGGGCCTGCCGGCCGATGGCGTGGGCGCTGGCCGGATTGCCGGGCGGCACGGCGCGCATCGCCTCCCACGCCTCGGGCAGCGTCGGCGTCGTGGCGGCGTGGTCGAGATGAACGCGGTCGGGCATGAGCGGCTCGCTCGCGGGGGCGCCCGCAGGTATGATACCGGGTGCCGCAACCCTGCCGACGCCCGCCACCCGGGGGCCGCCCGTGGAAGAATACCTGGCCTACGTCCTGGCCGCCGGGGTCGTGCTGCTCCTGGCCGCCTGGGTCTGGCTGCTGATCGCCGCGTTCCGCCGGCACCCCTTGTGGGGGTTCGGGTGCCTGTTCGTCCCGCCGCTGCTGCCCGTGTTCGCCCTGTGCAACTGGCGGCGGGCCCGCGGGCCGGTCGGCCTGGCCCTGTTCGGGGCCGTCGTCCTGGTCGCGCCGTTCGCCGTCAACCGCGTCCAGCAGTACTTCATCGACTACGGTCCCCGCGACAAGATGGTGGACGGCGAGCAGCACGTCACCCTGACCGGGTGGGACCGGCCGCCGGCCGAGTACGCCGGCCTCCGCGGCCGCCCGGCGGTCGTCGTGTTGCAGATGGCCAACCCGGACGTGACCGACGACACGCTGGACTACCTCGACGGCATGACGAAGCTCCGCGAACTGGACCTGACCGACACCCGGGTCACCGACCGGGGGTTGGCGAAGCTGGCCGGGATCGGCACGCTCGAAGACCTGCGGCTGAAGAACACGGCCATCACCGACGACGGGTTCCGGAAACACCTGATGCCGCTGGAATCGCTCCGCCGGTTGGACCTGACCGGCACGAAGGTGTCGGGGGCGACGGCCCGGGAGTGGAAGGCGGCCAAACCGGACCGGCGGGTGATGCGGTGACCTCGTGACGGAGGGACGGGCGATGTTGGAACTGGTCGAAGACGCCCTCGGCGACCCGCGGAACGCCCGGTTCCTGGCGATCGCGTCGGACCTGGCGTACCTGCCGGAGGCGGAGGCGGCGCCGCAATTTCGGGACGAGCTCGGGCTGGACGCCCGGCTGCTGTCCGCGGGCAACACGCAGGTATATGTCGCCCAGAACGACAGGCACGTCGTCGTCGCCTTCCGCGGCACGGAGATGCCGAACACGATCGAGGGGTTGAAGGACTGCCTGCTGACGGACGCCCTGAACCTGCTCATGGTGCCGGAGGGGCGGCTGGGGACGGACTTCGCCGCCGCCGGCGTCGGGGCCCGGTTCCACAAGGGGTTCATCGCCGCCCTGGCGACGGTCTGGGACCCGCTGCTGGCGGCCGTCGAGGCGGAGCTGAAGCGGGCCGAGCGGCCGTTGTGGGTCACCGGTCACAGCCTGGGCGGGGCGCTGGCCCTGCTGGCGGCGTGGCTGTTCCAGCGGAAGTTCATTTCGGTCCATCAGATCTACACCTACGGGGCGCCGATGATCGGCAACACGCTCGCGTCGCAGGCGTTCGGCCGGGAGTTCGCCGGCAAGGTGTACCGGTACGTCAACTCCACCGACCCGGTGCCGAAGCTGCCGAGCGTGAGCCTGCTGGCGAACGACTACGGCCACTGCGACAAGGAGATGCTGCTCGGGGCGGCGGCCGCCGCCGAAGCGGTGGCGGCGGCGGGCGGGCCGCTGTCCGTCGCCGAGATCGAGACGCTGTGGCAGTCCGCCCAGCAGCGGGTGGCGTCTCATAGCTTGACTCACTATCGCGAGTTGATCGCCAAGCTGTTCGAGGGGGCGGGGTGAAGACGGTTAGGCGGGTGGGGAAAATAGTTCCTGCCAACTGGCAACGTCCAGCACGCGGTCGATCAGTTCTTCTAGCCGCTGGCGGTCGGCGATTGCGCCGATCGCGGCCTGAGCGACGGCGTCGGGCGGGCCGAACTTCTTGCCGCCTTGGCGGAGCAGGACGTGACGGGCTTCCTTGAGTTCCCCTTTTTCCAAGATCGCCTGGTACGTTACGGACTCTTCCATCGCGATGACTCCCTGGAGCAGTTGCTCCGCCAGGGGCCGCGGGTATCGCAAGCCCATCAACACGAACGTCGCAGCCCACAGTTTTGCCGCCTGGGGTTTGGACATCTCGGCCGCGAACCGCTCCTTCATACGCTCCAATGCGGCCGGCAATGCCTCCAGCGTCACGTCGCTCACCGGCGCCAGCGGCAGCGTCCCGACCCCGCCCGCGAGGATCTGACCGGCCGGGACCTGCCAGACGCGGACTACTTGGTACGGGAACATCAGGTCCCGGCCGTCGGTCTGATGCGGTTCACGGTAGAGCCCGGTCAGTTCGGCTCCGTCCGCCTGCGGCCGAAGCAACACCACCGCACTGCTGACCGAGCAGCCGTGCTGCTCCCGTAGCAGGGCATTATACTTCAATACTCGCACCGGCAGAACGGTGTCCCGGCTGGCTTGCATCTCCAGATGAAGCACCCAGGGCGGCTCGCCGTCGACCATGAGCACCTTGTCGGCCTGCGTCGTCACCGTGGACAGGTCGGCGTCGATGAGGCGCACGGTGCCCGTCACCGGCCGGCCGAGAAACGTCAGCCAATCCGCCGGTGCCGTTTCGATCAGGTCTTTCGTCGTCGCGTCGTACGGCTTCGGCACGGCTCGCCCTCACACCGCCGCCAGCACCGCCTCCGCGACCTCCGCCGTCTTCGCCTTGCCGCCCAGGTCCGGCGGCATCGCCTTGCCCTCCTTCAACACCGCCGCCACCGCGTTCCGCACCGCCGCCGCGCTCGCCGCCAGCCCCAGGTGGTCGAGCATCAGACCGGCCGACAGGATCGCCGCCAGCGGGTCCGCGATCCCCTTGCCGGCGATGTCCGGGGCCGACCCGTGCACCGGCTCGAACATGCTCGGGTGCGCCCGGTCCGGGTTGATGTTGGCGCTGGCCGCCAGGCCGATGCTGCCCGTCACCGCGGCGCTCAGGTCGGTCAGGATGTCGCCGAACAGGTTGCTCGCCACCACCACGTCGAACGCCTCCGGCCGGCGGACGAAGTCCATCGCCGCCGCGTCCACCAAGAGCTGGTTGGCCGTCACGTCCGGGTACTCGGCCTTCACGGCCTTG
>DASXAN010000599.1:0-1518 GCA_036406755.1 Gemmataceae bacterium | reverse complement strand
AAGCGGCTCGGCGGGAGCCTCGCCCTCCCGGGCCGCCACCCACTCCGGCAAGCGAATTGCGTCTCTCACCCGATGGCCGCACCGCCGGCTGCCAGCGTTTTCAGGGCGGGCCAAATCCTTCCTCAATTACAATCAACGTGGCGGGTCGGCCGCCCGGATGCTGTTCCTGTTCTGCGGACGGGCCGTGCCATCCGTCGGCACCGGCTTTGCTCCTTGCAGGAAGCGGACCGGCGTGGTCCAATGTTCATGGAAACGGAGTTCATCCCGTTCCGCGTGGAGACCCCCTCATGCTCCGTGCAGCGTCCATTCTGAGTTTGCCGGCCGCCCTGGCGCTTGCCGCCACGGCGCCCGCCGCCGAGCTGCCTGTCATCATCAACGGCAGCCAGCTGGCGCAAGCTCCCAAGACCGAACCCGCCCCGCAGCCGGCCCCGGCCAAGGGCAACCTGCCGGTCATCATCAACTACCCGTCGGCGGCCATGCAGGCGGTCCCGGCCAACGACAAGCTGCCGAAGATCGTCAACCTGTCGCCCGCGGCACCGCCGGCCAAGCCGGCGCCGGGCAAGGTCGTGTTCTACAACTGGGCGGCCCTGGCCGACGTCATGGGACCGGTCGGGTACAACGCCTATTCCGTCGGGCCGTCGCTCGGGCTGGGGGCCGGCCTGGGTTACGAGCTCGGCTATGAAATGTACGGCGCCCCGTACGCGGGCGGGCTGACCGGCTACTACGCCGGGTACGGCGGGGCCTATCCTCTCGGGTACGCCGGGTACGGGTACGCGCCGGGCGGCATCGCGATGGCGCCGTCGCTGGTGGACCTGCGGCCGCCGCGGGTCGAGGTGCTCGACACCGGGGTGCGGGCGAACGTCGGCCACCTGACGTCGATGCCCGCGGTGCGGGAGCCGGTGTACGGCCAAGTGATCGCGGTGTATCCCCGCTGACGGGTCAGTACGGGAGGGCGAGGCTCCTGCCGAGCCGGCTGCGCAGCCGGCTCGGCCGGAGCCTCGCCCATCCCATTTCACCCCGCCGCCGGCGGCGGCAGGTGCGCCGACGACTCGGGCTTCAACCCCACGTCCTCGGGCAGCGCGTACGACATCCCGGCCCGCGGCGGCAGGTCCGGCGGCTGGCGGGCGGCCGGCGGCCGGCCGCCCGGCTCCGGCAGCGGCACCGGCTCGTCGGCCGACTCGAGCAGGTCGTCCTCGGTCACGGCCGGCAGCTGCTTGGCCACCGGCACCGCCGGCCGGGCCGGCGCGACCGGGGCCGGCAGCACGTCCCGCCGCTGCTCCACATGGACTTGATAACGGAAGTTGCCGATCGTCAGCTCGTCGCCGGTGCGGAGGCTGCCGTCGGCGACCCGGGTGCCGTTGACGCGGATGCCGTTGGTGCTGCCCAGGTCGCGGACGACCAGCGACTCTCCGACTAACGCAATGACGCAGTGCTTGCGGGAGACCTTGCGGGAGTTGAGCTGGATGTCGCACTCCTCGTGCCGGCCGATCAGCAGGATCGGCTTGTCCAGCAAGAGGC
>DASXAN010000598.1:0-3468 GCA_036406755.1 Gemmataceae bacterium | reverse complement strand
GCCTCGTTGCTCTCGGCCCACCCTACAAAATCGCCCGAAGTCTCCGCCGGTCAGCCAAACACCCGCGGCTCGGGGTGGTTCAGCAGGTACTCCGCCCCGAACGCGGCCGCGTCCACCAAGTCGTCGTGCTCGCCGGCCGGGAACGTCGTCATCTCGTCGAACAGCGCCTGCTGGCCCGCGTCCACGCCGCCGGAGCCGTCGCCCTTCAGGCGGAACGTGCCGTTCTCCACCGGCACGCTGAACGCGCTCACCCGGGCTGCCTTGTCCCGCGACTGCTTCACGCCCCGCACCTTCGGCCCGAACCGGGCGTGCCGCACCAAGAGGTCCCGCACGGCCGCGAACCCGCCGTTGTCCTCGAACAGGATCGCGTCCGGCCGCCATCGCCGGTCGGCGTCGTCGATCAGGTGCACCAGCTCCGGGGCCGGCACCCGCCGGGCGGTCGCCTCCAGGCACCGCACCTGGTTGTCCGCCGTCCGGGCCAGCGTCACCAGGGCCGAGGCGTCCGCCTTCGCGGTCACAGAGACGGCCGGGTCCACCGCCAGCACCGTCGCCACGACCTCGGCCGGCTCCGTCCAGAACCGCACCCACGCCGCTCGGATCGGCACCGCCTCGTCGGGGACGCACACCAGCCGGTAGGCCCGGGCGAACGCCACCGCCCCGATCTCCGCCCGCCGCCGCTCCAGCGCCTCCCGCGGCCACTTAGCCGGCCAGACCGGCTGCAACTCGTCGCCGACCGGCCGGCGGAACAGGGCGAACGCCGGGTTCCGCTTCAGCCGGGCGTTCAGGTCATCGGCGTGCCACGGGGTGAACAGGCACCACAGCCGGCCGTCCGGCTCCAGCAGGTTGACCAGGTTCTCGTGGAAGTAGGCGGCGACCCGCTCCCGATCGGCCCGGCTTCGCAGGGCCCGCACGTCCACGATGTCGTCGCACACCAGGAGGTCGGCCCGGGCGCCGGTGGTGGCCGCCCCGACTCCGACGGCCGCCACGCTCGGCCCGAGCACCGGCCCCATCCGGCGGACGGTGAACCGCACCGCCTCCCACGGCACGCCCGGCCGCAGGTACGGGAACACCAGCCGCAGCCGCGGGTTGGCGGCGATGGCGTCGCGGACGAACCGGCCCCGCTCGACGGCCAGCGCCTCGCTGGCGCAGACGACGCGGATGCGCAGCCCCGGGTTGCGGCCCAGCTCCCACAGGAGGCGGACGCACACCTGCACGCTCTTGCCGTGGTCGCGGGGCAGCTCGACGAGCGCCCGCGGGTGGCGGCTGAGGAACGCTTGCAGCTCGCGGTGAACGGGGGCCGGGCACAGCGTCCGGCCGGCCGGGTCGGTGAGGACGAAGGCGGCGAACGCGGCCGGGTCGAACCGGCTGCGCTCGGCCGTGGCCCGGACGAGGTCAGTCAGCCCGGTCGGGGTCGAGGGCGCGGCGGCAGGCGGCGGTGACGTCGGGGACATGGTCGGGGGGAAGTGAGGAGAGGAACTCGGCGAGGGGGTCGGCGGGCGAGTCGGGTTCGGGGTCGCGGCGGCGGGCGGCGGCGGACAGCAGCGCTTGGCCGCGTCCCGCCTGGCCTTGTCGTCCTCGTGGCGGAGCTGGTTGCGGAGGATGTTGGTGGCCTCGGCCCGGGCCTCTGCCGCCTGGCGGCGTTCGGCCTGGCGGTACAGGTCGGCCCAGACGGCGGGGAAGCGGGCCGGCCAACGGCGGCAGGTGTCGGGGGAGCGGTGCAGGCGGTCGGCGACGGCGTCCCAGGAGGCGCCGGCGGCGCGGAGGTCGGCGGCGGCGGCGAGGAGCCGCGCGATGTCGGTGCTGGGGGCGGACATGGCGGGTGACGTGGGGCGAAGGCCGGACGACGGGGAACCGAGACGGGCGAAACTCGGCGCCGGAGTCGGCGCATCAGAACCGTAGGGTATGCCGCGGCGGAGTCAACCGGCGGGGCGGCAGTTTTTCGACCGGCGGCGCGGCGGGAGAATTAACATCTTTTTCTGGGGCGACAAAATGGGACATTCTGCGACACCGGCCTGTCAGCCGCCGGGTGGCCGCGTCAGCACCTTGACCTCACGCCGCAGTCGGCCGCCGAGCCGGTCCTTCTCGACTTCGAGGTCGTAGCGGGCTTGCAGGTTGAGCCAGAACTGCTCGGACGTGCCGAAGTACCGGGCCAGGCGGAGGGCCGTGTCCGCGGTGACCGCCCGCCCGCCGCGGACGATCAGATTGATCCGGCGGGGCGGGACACTCGTCTCCTTGGCCAGTCGGTACTGGCTAATGCCGAGGGGAGACAGGAATTCCTCCTGGAGGATTTCACCCGGGTGGACGGGAGCCATCTTCGGCCGAGCCATACGGACTCCTAATGGTAATCGACGATCTCGACCTCGTGGGCGTGACCGCCCGACCAGCGGAAGCAGACCCGCCACTGGTCGTTGACGCGGATGCTGTACTGCCCCGCGCGGTCGCCCCGGAGCTTTTCCAACCGGTCGCCCGGGAGCACGCGCAGGTCGTCCAGGGATTCCGCGGCGTCCAGGAGCAGCAATTTCCGCAGGGCCGCCCGCCGCACGGGCCGGGCGAACCGCGTCCGCCCGTGCCGGAGGAAAACGCGCTCCGTATCCCGGCCACGGAAGCTCCGGATCATGCCCGGCCATATTAACGCGATGCGCTAATAACGTCAAGCGCTATGAGGGCGTGGTCGCGTCCGCGATTGTGGTGCCGGCGTCGCGTCGGCACCACAACCGCGGACACGACGGCGGGCCTCGCGGTCGGGTCGCTGGCGTTCGGCGGGTGCGATGAGCCGGCGGCGAGGAGCCGCGCGAGGTCGGGGCTGGGGGCGGACATGGCGGGTGACGTGGGGACGAAGGCCGGACGACGGGGAACCGGGACGGGCGAAACGCGGCGCCGGAGTCGGCGCATCAGAACCGTAGGGTATGCGGCGGCGGAGTCAACCGACGAGGCGCGAGTTTTCGGGCCGGCGGCCGGGCGGGCGAATTAACATCTTTTTCTGGGGTGACAAAATGGGACATTTTGCGACACCGCCCCAGCTGGCGGGCGGATTCGCAGGCCGGGTAACATCGCTCGCCGGGCTGTGCCGGCCGAACGGCGGCGAGCAGTTGCGCCGAGTCGGGGCTGCAGCGGGCATGGCGGGTGCCGGGGAAAGTGACGGGCGACAGGCGGCCCGGCGGCGGCCGCAGGAGAAGCGTAGGGTATGCGGCGGCGGGGTCAAATGGAATCGACGAAACGGCGGCGATAACGATACCGGGCCCGCCGCGGCGGAGTCCGCCGTGGCAGGCCCACAGAGACCGCGTCATGTCTTCTTCAGGTCCGGGTTGTACGTATTCGGCCCCGGCTGGACGGTGGCCCGCAGGTCGGACGACTCCGGCGTTGTGTACCGCGTCGGCCAAGGCGGCGGGGCCGGCGGGGGCCGGCGACCCATCGATTCCTTCAGCGAGCGGTTCCGGGCGTCGTCGTCTGCCGCGGGGGGCGGATTGA
>DASXAN010000597.1:0-1522 GCA_036406755.1 Gemmataceae bacterium | reverse complement strand
GGCGACGACGACGGCGGCCAGCACGGCCACGGCCGGCGTGGTGATGCTGAAGTCCACCGCACTGTGCAGGGCGATCGCCAGGAACCCGATCATGGCCCCCGCCGCCAGCGCCCCGGGCGTCCGCCCCAGGTATCGCCGCAGCCCCCGGAACCCGGCCGCGAACGCCAGCCCGACGAGCAACAGCGTCAGCCCGGCCCGGACCACGCCGCCCTCGACGAGCGCCTCCAGGTAGTCGTTATGGGCGTGGTCCACGAACGTCCCCGGGTCGGTGAAGGTGTCCGCCCGGCGGGAGAGCGGCTCGACGTACCCGAGCGTGCCGTAGCCGGACCCGAGCAGCCAGAACCGCGGGACGAGCGTGACCAGGTCGGCCCACAGTTGCCAGCGGGTGTCGGCCATCGCCTCCGACCCCCTGAGGGCCGCCCCCAGCCGCGTCTCCAGCGGGCGGAACCCGACCCAGGCGAAGAGCCCGAGGACCAGGAGGGCCGGGATCAGCAGCACCTCCAGCCGGCGGACGCGGATCGGCCACGTCAGCCGCAGGGCGGTCGTGGCGACGACGGCGAGGAACAGGGCCGCCACCCCGCCGCGGGACAGGCTGCACACCAGGGCGGCCAGCATGAGGGCCAACCCGGCGCACGTCCACAGCTGCTGCGGCGAGTGCAGCACGCTGAACGGGGCGAAGGCCGCGGCCAGCACCTCGCTCTGTTGGATCGGCGCGTTCGGCTTCGTCATGTACCGCTGCTTGCGGTCGTGTTCGGTCGGGCCGAGCCAGATGAGCAAGCCGCCCCCAAGGCCCAGGCACAGGTTGATGTACGCGGCGAAATGGTTGCGGTTGATGAACGGACCGAACGGCTGGCCGCTGGTGTCGAACGTCCAGTAGACGCTGTAGCGCTTTGAGAAGAACTGGGCCAGCCCGAAGACTGCCAATAGCACCCCGTTGAGGAGCATGACCAGGGACAGCCGCCAGAGCGACCCGGTGGAGGCGACCTGGTTGCGGACGGCGGCGAACAACAGCAGCACGCCCAGCCAGCGGAAGAGTTCCGTCCGCGTGGCGTGGGGGTACATCGTGACGGTCGGCCACGCCGGGGCCGGGGCGGCCGTTTCGGTCGGCGTCAACTGCTCCGGCTGGGACGGGTACAACTCGGCCCGCAGGTCGGCCGCCCCGGGCGACGCGACCCGGAGCAGGGCGGTCGGCAGCGGCACGAGCTGGACGAGGCCGGCGAGGAAAAGCAGGGCGAGGACGAACGTGACGGGACAGCGGACGACCGTCAGCCGGCCGGAGGCGACGGCCACGGCCGCCCACAGCGCCAGCAGCAGGGCCAACCCGGCGGCGAGGGCCAGCTCGAAGACGGGGTCCACGCCGCCGAACGCCCACGGGGTGAGGGCGGCCAGGGCCAGGACCACGCCCTCCATGCCGCCGCGGAGATACCGGACGAGGTCGGTACGGGCGTGGGACCGGCGGGAGCGGTGCCGTGACACGGCGGGCAAGCGGGGGTGCGAGGACCGGGCAAAAAACCGCCGGGCC
>DASXAN010000596.1:0-4244 GCA_036406755.1 Gemmataceae bacterium | reverse complement strand
CGGCGTGGACACGTTCACCTACACGGCCAGCGACGGCAGCCACGTCGGCCCCGCGGGGACGGTGTCCGTTCTGGTCGGCAACGCCCAGGTGGGGGCGCTGGTCAACGAGGGCAACGGCCAGCGGTCGTCCGTCCGGTCGATGACGGTCGTCTTCTCCGGCGTGGTCACGTTCGCCGGCGACCCGGCGGCCGCCTTCCAGCTGGCGCGGACCGGCCCGAACGGGACGACCGGGAACGTCGGCCTGGCGGCCAACGTCCAGGTGCTCAACGGCCGCACCGTCGTCACCCTCACCTTCTCCGGGCCGTTCGCCGAGTCGAACACGGCCACGGGGGCGAACCGCTCCCTGATCGACGGCATCTACACGCTGACCGTCTTCGCCAACCAGGTGTCCCTGGGCGGCGTGGCCCTGGACGGCAATAATGACGGCACCCCGGGTGGTGACTTCACCCTGACCACGCACCGCCTCTTCGGCGATATTGATGGGGACGGTGACGTGGACCTGCTGGACCTGAACCCCCTGGTGCCGGCCCTGTTCGCCGTCCAGGGCCAGCCGAACTACAACCCGGGGTTCGACTTCGAGGGGGACGGCGACGTGGACCTGCTGGACCTCAACCAGTTCGTCAGCCGCCTGTTCCTCTCCGGGTACACCCCCTGACCCCCGCCCGCCGGGCGGGGCCGACCGTGACCTGAGACCGTTGCAGAGGAGACTCCTGCGATGCGGATGCGACTGTGGGCGGCGAAGGCCGCCACCCACGGTCGCGTCCGCGTCGCACCAGTCCGGAGTGGGGATCGGCTGGCCCTCACTCGGCGCCGCCCTCCGGCTATTCCTCGGGGCCGCCCCGATGTCTTCGCCGTTCGACGTGACGCCGCGGCCGTTCTGGGCGGCGCCGTACTACCAGCGGGTGTGGCGGGACCACCCGGCCGAGGCGGCGTGCGGCGGCCGCAAGGACCATGGCAACCTGTACGTCGCCACCACGTCCGTGGACCCGCCCGTCCACGACGGATTGCTCATCCTGTTTCCGTCCTACCTGCTGCACAGCGCCCTCCCATACACCGGGGCGCTGGACCGGATCGTGATCTCGTTCAACGCGCGGGTGCTGCCGGCCTGACCGGCCGTCCGCCGCGGGAGGGTGTTCCCATGCCGGTCGACGCGATCCGCCTTGTGGTGCTGGACTGGGCCGGCACGGCCGTGGACCACGGGTCGTGCGCCCCGGTGGCGCCGTTCGTGGCGGCGTTCGCCCGGCACGGGGTCGAGGTGTCGCCGGCCGAGGCCCGCGGGCCGATGGGCGTGGCCAAGAAGGACCACGTCCGGGCGCTGTTCCGCCTGCCGGCCGTCGCCGCCCGGTGGCGGGCGGCCCACGCCCGGGACTGGCGGGAGGAGGACGTCGAGAGCGTTTACCGGGCGTTCATCCCCTTGCAAATGGACGTGCTGGAGGCCCACGCCGACCCGGTGCCGGGGGTGCCGGCCGCGGTCGAGGAATTGCGGCGGCGGGGAATCAAGGTCGGCGGCACGACCGGCTACTTCCGCGAGGCGGCCGAGCGGGTGGTCGCGGCCGCCAAGGCCCGCGGCTACTCACCGGACGTGACCATGTGCCCGGACGACTTCTCGGCCGGCCGCCCGGCCCCGTGGATGATATTCCAGATCATGCGGGAGACGGGCGTGTTCCCGCCGGCGGCCGTGGTCAAGGTCGGGGACACGGTCCCGGACATGGAGGAGGGCCGCAACGCTGGCGCCTGGGCGGTCGGCGTCACCCACACCGGCTCCGACGTCGGCTGCACGGCCGCGGAGTTCGCCGCCCTGCCGGAGCGGGACCGGCTCGACCGGGTGGAGGCGGCGGCCCAGAAGCTCCGCGCCGCCGGGGCTCACGCCGTCATCGCCTCGGCCGCCGACGTCCCGGCCCTGGTGGACCGGCTCGGCGAGCGGCTCCGCCGCGGCGAGCGGCCCTGACCGCCGCCCGGAGGACGGCCCGTGACCTTCGCCGACGCCCTGACGGCCTCGCCGCTCTTGTACCCGATCGCCCTGGACCCGCGGACGGACGCCGTCCGGCTGGTCCGGCTCACGGAAGCCGACTACGCCGCGGCCAGCTTCCTCGACGGGCGGTTGATGGCGCCCGGCACGCCGTCGGCGGCGGTGCCGTGGGCCGACGTCCGCCAGGCGATGGCCGGCCGGCCGGCCCGGTGCCACTTCATCTTCCACATCTCCCACGTCGGCTCGACGCTGCTGTCCCGGCTGGTCGGCCAGCACCCGGCCCTGTTCTCGCTCCGCGAGCCGGCGGTCTTGCGGACCCTGGCCGAAGCCCACCGCACGCTCGGCAGCCCGGAGGCCACATGGCCGCCGGCCGAGTTTGAGGAGCGGCTGGCGGCGTTTCTGGCCCTGTGGTCGCGGACATTCGACCCGGCCCGGACGGCGGTCGTCAAGGCGACGAGCTTCGTGTCCGAGATGGCCGCCGACCTGCTCGACCGCGTGCCGACCGCCCGGGCGGTGTTGATGGTCGTCGGGCCGGAGACGTTCCTGCAGGCGCTGCTCGGCGGGGCGATGACCGACGTGACCGACCAGGCCGCCCGCCGGCTGGATCGCCTGCACCGCCGGCTGGGCGGTGCCCGCTGGGACCTGGCCGGGCTGTCCCCCGGCGAGCAGGTGGCGATCAGCTGGCTGTGCGAGATGTCGGCCCTGCGGGCGGCCGCCGGCCGGTTCCCGGAGCGGGTCCTGTGGCTGGACTTCGACCGGTTCCTGGCCGACCCGGCCGCGAGCCTGGGACGGGTGCTGACCCACTTCGGCGTGGCCGACGACGCGGACGTGGTGCGCACCATCCTGGCGGAGCCAACAATGACCCGGTACGCCAAGGCACCGGCCTACGAGTTCGACGCCCGGCACCGGGAGCAACTGCTGCGACAGGCCGCCGAGCAGCACGCGGCGGAGATTCGCAAGGGGTTGGACTGGCTGGCCCGGGCCGCCGCTGCGGATGCCGCGGTGCGGGATGTGGTCGGCGGCGCTGGTTGACCGCCGGCGATGTGACACGGACGGCCATCACAAACGTGGTCAGGCCACCACCGGCCAGCGGAACGTCGATCGCAGCGGCACCCGTCGGCCCGTCGCCTGCGACTCCCGGGCCGCCTGGATCACCTCCAGCACGTGCAGGGCGTGCTCCGGCGTCACCAGCAGCTCCCGCCCCGTCGCCAGGCTCTCGGCCGCCAGCGACGCCCCCATCTGCCAGACGAACTCGCCCTTCTCCGTCGCCTGCCGCTGGTACGTCGGCCGGTCCTTCGTCGCCACGTCCACGCCCCGCGGGTCCCAGTCGTACCCGACCAGCCCCAGGCTCCCGGCCGTGCCGACGATCGTCACCGTGTGCCGCTGCTCCTTGCTGCCGTCGTGGCCGTGCGGGTTGAAGTAGTTGAACCCGCTCTGGACGTGCGAGATCACCCCGCCGCCGTGGTCCATGAGGACCATCGCATTGTCCTCGGCCGCGACCGTGACGTCGCCCTTGCCCCGGATCTTGCGGACCGGGGTGACGACGCTGGTCATCGCGGCCGCCGCCTTCGCCGGGCCGAGCAGCCCGGTCAGGGTGGTGAGGTTGTACACGCCGAGGTCGGGCAGGCTGCCGCCGCCGGTCTCGTAGAAGAAGGCGGCCCAGTCCGGGCCGGTGTGGCCGTAGTCGGCGTGGGCCGCCGCCACCCGGCCGAGGGTGCCGGCCGCCAGCGTCCGGGCCATGAACGCGAACTGCGGGCTGACCACCATCGCCGGGGCCCCCCAGATGCGGACGCCCTTCGCCCTGGCGAGGTCGAGGATCGCTTGCCCGGCGGCCAGCGAGTTGGCCATGGGCTTCTCGGACCAGACGTGCTTGCCGGCCGCGACCGCCTGCCGGTTGAGCCGTTCGTGTTCCTGCATGTCCGTCAGGTTGACGAGCAGGTCGAACGGGGCGCCGGCGAGCATCTGGTCGATGTGCGGGTACCGGTTCGGGACCTTGAACTGGTTGGCCCGCCGCTCGGCCCGTTCGGGGATGATGTCGCAGGTGCTGACCAGCTCGACGTGCGGGCACTTGGCAAGGTGCGGCATGTAGACGCCGGAGACGCTGCCGCAGCCGATGACGCCGACGCGGATGCGCTTCGGCCTCCCCTCGGGGGCCGCCGCCAGCCACGGGGACAGTGCCAGCGCCGCCCCGGCGGCGGCCCCGTGCCCCACGAACGCCCGGCGGTCGAGGTCGGTCGTGCTCATGCCGCACCTGCTTTCAGCGAGCGGCGGGGGT
>DASXAN010000595.1:0-9730 GCA_036406755.1 Gemmataceae bacterium | reverse complement strand
GGGCCAGCAACATCCGGGCCGTGCGGACCACGCCCCCGGACCGGTGGGAACCGCCCAGGCCGTGGACGACGACGGCGACCGCGTCGCCGGGCTGCCAGGCGGCGGGGGCGGTGTCGTGGAGGACGAGCCGGTCGCCGTCGGGCAGGCGGACGCGGCGGCGGACGGAAGCGTGCGGGAACGCCGACCCCTTCCAGTAGACGGCCAGGATGGTCTGGGCGTGCGGGTTGCGGAGCCAGAACCAGGGGCGGAATTGGTCGACGGCGGGCATCGGCACTCCGTGGGCGGGCCTCTCTTGGATCGTAAGATGGACGGCGGAGGAAGACAACACCGTGACCCCCGCAGCCGCGACGGTCGCCGCCGGCCCGACGACGTACCGCATGCCCGCCGAGTGGGAGCCGCACCGGGCCACCTGGCTCGCCTGGCCGCACCACGCCGCCGACTGGCCGGGCAAGTTCGCCGCCATCCCGTGGGTGTACGCCGAGATCGTCCGCCACCTGACGCAGTGCGAGACCGTCTGCCTGCTCGTCGCCGACGGCAAGATGGAGCAGCGGGCCCGGCGGGTGTTGAGGAAAGCCGGGGTCAGCCTCGGCCGGGTCGAGTTCTACCACGTCCCGACCGACCGCGTCTGGACCCGCGACTACTGCCCGCTGTTCGTTGTCGGTCCGAGTGGTGACGTGGCCCTGACCGACTGGCACTTCAACGGCTGGGCCAAGTACCCGAACTGGCAGCGGGACGACGCCGCCTCCCGCCGCGTGGCCGACCTGCTCGGCCGGCCGATCCGTCAGCCGACCGTCCACGGCCGGCGCGTCGTGCTGGAAGGCGGGAGCATTGACGTCAACGGCCGCGGGCTCTTGCTCACGACGGAAGAGTGCCTGCTGAGCCCGGTGCAGGCCCGCAACCCCGGGCTGACGCAGGCGGAGCTAGAAGCGGTCCTGGCCGAGAACCTGGGGGTGCGGAAGGTGCTCTGGCTGAACCGCGGCATCGCCGGCGACGACACCCACGGCCACGTCGACGACCTGGCCCGGTTCGTCAACGAGCGGACGGTCGTGATCGCCACCGAGGACGACCCGGACGACGAGAACTACGCCCCGCTGCGGGAAAACCTGGAACGGCTGAAGGACATGACGGACCTGAACGGCCGGCCGCTAGAGGTGGTGCCGCTGCCGCTGCCGGACCCGGTCGTGTTCGCCGGCCAGCGCCTGCCGGCCAGCTATGCCAACTTCTACGTCGCCAACGACCGGGTGCTGGTGCCGACGTTCAACGACCCGATGGACCGGGTGGCGCTGGGGACGCTGGCGGAGGTGTTCCCGGACCGGACGGTGGTCGGCATCCACGCGGTCGATCTGGTGTGGGGCCTGGGGACGCTGCACTGCCTGACGCAGCAGGAACCCCGCGGGAATGACGAATGACGAAATACCCAATGACGAAACAAATCCGAATCCCGAATGACGAACCCGGGCAGGGCCATTCGGGGTTCGTCATTCGGGGTTTCTTCGTCATTGGGTATTTCGTCATTCGTCATTTCTACTAGCGCCGCAGCAGCCGCGCGTACAGGACGATCGCGATCAGCCCGACGGCGGCGTTCGCCGCCCATAGCCCGACCGCCGGCGGCAGCCGGCCGTCCTTGGCCATGTTCGTCCCGCACAGCAGCAGCGGGTAGTAGACGACGATCGTCGGCAAAAAGCAGCTCACGAACGCGCTGAGGTAGTCGGCCCGGCTGAACCAGATGCCGACCGGCCCGCCGATGAGCACGAAGCAGACGCACCCGACCGCCAGCGCCGGCCGCATGTGCATCTCCGCCTCGATCGTGTTCCGCTCCCGTACCTTGCCGGCGGCGACGAACTTCAGCGCGTCCGCCCACTCCTTCTTCTTGGCGTCCGACAGGTTGTCCGGCGGCGGCTGGCGGGCCTCCTCGGCCGCCTTGACGATCTCGCCGTCCAGCTCCGCCCGCCGCCGGACGAGCTCAGGCCAGCTCAGGTCGTTCGGCCGGCGGGTGTAATCGCTGCCGAACACGCCGTTGGGCAGGTCCACCTCGTACGTCTGGTCGATGGCGTTGCCGGTGAAGACGTTGTTCTCGCCGCAGGTGCTGACGTACGACATGTCCACCCGGATCTTGCTCGTGTCCGGGTCGAAGCGGATGCGGGCCTCCCGCGCCCGGGCCACGACCTTGTACCCCGCCTGCTTGTCCTCCCGCAGCTTGTTCTCGTCCCGCTGCTTGAAGATGGCGTCGATCAGCCGCTTGCCCTGCACCTGCCGCACCCAGATGGCGTACGGCATCTTCGGATGCTTGATGCACCCGTACTTCTTGAGGGCCGTGTAGACCAGGTCCTCCACGTCGCCGAGGACCTGGGTACGGAGCGCCTGGTGCGTGGCCGGGATGAGGCGGTAGTGCAGGGCCATGCACGCCGCCCCCGTGGCCAGGCCGAGGACCAAACCGGGGGCTACCAGCCGGCCGAGGTGGACGCCGGCCGCCTTGACGGCCGTGATCTCGTTGTCGTGGGACAGCCGGCCGTAGACGACGCAGGTGGCGAACAGGCACGTGGCCGGGACCGTGTAGGGCAGCGTATTCGGCACCAACAGCGGAATGATCATCAGCACCTGGGCCGGCGACAGCCCCCGCTGGGCCGCCTCCGACACCACCCCGCCGAGCAGGAACAGCCCGGTCAGCGACACCAGGGCCAGCAGGAACACGCGGACCAGCTCGCCGAAGATCATCCGGTGCAGGATCGTGCCGAACATCGCTATCCCTCGGGAGCCGCTTGCGGCTATGCGGGCCGTCGCTCGTATAGCCGCAAGCGGCTCAATCCTTTTGCGCCCGCGCGCCCGACGCCGCACTCTTGACGCCCGGCATCCGGCCGCGGACCTTTTCGGCCAACTGCCGCGCCGGCTCGACCAGCACCGGCACCGGCTCCGGGCGGAACTCGACCGGCCCGCCGACCCGGCCGCGGGCCTTCACCAACAGCAGGTTCTTGCTCAGCCACGGCGGCACCTCACGCAGGCCCGGCGGCAGTATCTGGGCGACGTGGCCCCAGACGGCGTAGAAATCCATTGCCAGGTCCGACCCGTCCAGCGCCAGCTCGCCCTTGCCGCCGAGGCTGACGGCGCTGCCGAGCAGGTCCAGCCGCTGCACCTGCACCTTCCGCCCGCGGACCTGGAACTCGGCGTGTGCCTCCTCGAACGCCGTCCCGTCCGGGACGTGCAGGGCCGTGACCTTCAGCAGGTCCAGCACGAGCGGCAGGTTGTACATCCGCCCGGTCGGCACGTGGACGTTGCCGCCGCCCTCGAGTTCGTCCAGGCCGTTGCCGGTGCCCCGCAGATACAGCTCGGCCTTGGCCAGCCCCTCGAGCTGGGTGTGCTCGCCGATGTGGTTCTGCCGGGCCACCTCGTCGAGCCGCACGCCGGTCGCCTTCAGGTTCACGTCGTACTGGAGGCCGGCACCGAAGGCGATGCGGGCCTCGCCGCTGATCTGGCCGCCGTAGAACTGGCCGCGGCCGAGCCACAGTTGCAACACGTGTGGCGACTCCTTCGGGACCGTCGCCTCCGCGTGCAATCCGGTAAGCGGCTGGCCGAAGACGGTCGCCCGTTCCAGGGCGACGTGCCCCCGGACGCCGTCGAGCACCTGCCCGCGGTACAGCCCCCGGCAGTCCACCTCGCCGGTGACGCCGGTCCAGGCGACGCCGGTGCGGAGGGTGGCGTCGGAGAAGGTGATCCGGCCGTCCCAATACAGCTCCGGCGGCTTCGGCGGGCCGGGCAGCTCCGGCGGGTGCAGCAGGACGAGCCGGCGGAGGTCCACGGCCAGGTCGCCGGCCGGGTCGAGGGCATGGCAGACCGCCTGGAGAGCCGGGGGCAGGGCGGTGACCAGCGGGGCGTCCACCGGCAGCGGGTTGGCCCGCAGGCCGCGGAGGTCGGCCCGGTAGCCGCCATCGGTGAACTGCACCCAGCCGCCGCCGACAGCGAGCCGCGTCGGCCCATGCCGGGCCGTGTACGGGCCGACCTCGACCAGCCCGCGGGTCAGGCGGAACGACCCGGCCAGGTCGGCCAGCTCCAGCGGGAAGAACGTCGGCGTGATGACGGCCCCGGTGTGCGAGACGCGGATGTCGTACTCCGGCGGGGCCGGCGACCGGTCGGTGTGCATCACGTCGGCGGCGAAGTCGAACCGCCCGGCCGGGCGGAACATGTCCCAGATCGCCTTGAGCTTCATCCGCGGGTTGGCGAAGGCCTCGGCCAGCGTCCCGTCGAGCGGCACGTTGCGGCCGCGGATGGCCAGATCCACTCGAGTGCCCTCCTCGGTCGGCCTGGCCTTGCCGTCGATCGTCACGCGGGCGCCGGCGTGCCCGGCCCGCACGTCGCGGAACGTGCACAGCCAGTTGCCGCGGCTGGTCGCCGGGGCGTCGGGGCCGAGGACGATCTCCAGGTTGCCGGTGAGCCGTTCGAGCGGGACGGGGAACAGGTCGTAGCACACGGCCGCGTCGCCGCGGAGACCGACGGCGTAATGCTGGCTCGCCTGGGCCTGGCCGGCCGGGCGGTCCAGCCGGGCGGTGATGTCGCACCGGCCCTGAGGGTGGTAGGCCCGGGCCACGGCCTGGAATCTGGCCGGCAGCGCGAGCACCAGGGTGTCATCGAGTTCGACGGCGTCGCCGCGGATGGTGAAGGCGTACTCCGGGGCCGGGCCGTCGCCCTCGACCCGGCCCTGGATGGTGACCGGTCGCCGCCCGGTCGCCTCAGCCGTCAGGTCCACGTCCAGCCGTGGCGGCCGGCCGCCGACCACGGTCAGGTCCAGGCTGCCGCGGACCTCGGTGAGCGGGTACGGGAACACCTCGAACCGCCCGGCCATGCCGTCCGGGCGGAGCTTCGCCTTGAGGGCCCATTGGTCCGCGGTGCGGTCGAACTTCACGATCAGGTCGAGCGGCCCGGCCGGGGCGTAGAGCTGCTGGTACTTCTGAAACGCGGCCGGCAGGCGGGCGAACAGGTCGGCCGTGACCGGTAGTCGCTTGACCGTCAGCTCCAGCGACCGGACCGGGTCGAGCGCGGCGGGAACGAGCGTCACCGGGTGCGGGGTGCGGGCCGCCGTGGCGGGAGGGCGAGGCTCCTGCCGAGCCGGCTGCGCTCCCGGCTCGGCAGGAGCCTCGCCCTCCCGACCCGTGCCGGGCGGCAGGAACTGGCACTTCAGCCCCACGTCGGCCGTGCCGGCCTTGGCGGTCAGCCGGTCGATCGCCACAACCCCGTCGTCGCAGCGGACCGACACGGTGAGGTTGTCCAACGGCAACGGCAGGTCGCGGTGAACCAGCCGGCCGTCGGCCAGGTCGGCCCGCAGCTGGTGCCGCCACGCGGGTGTAGCGTCCTTGCGGAACTGGACGCCGGCGTGCAGCCGGGCCGTGCCGACCGCCTGCTGCACCTGGTCGGCCAGCCCCGGCGCGAACCGCGACAGCTCGCGGACCAGGGCCGTCGTCACCGGGACCGGGGCGAGGTCGGCCGTCGCGTCCAGCCGCTCCTGGGTGCGGTGCCACGTCGCCCGCGCGTGCAGCGGCCCCAGGGCGACGGCCTCGCCGTGCAGCTCGATGTTGAGCACCGGCAGCGGCTGGTTCACGAGCGTGGCGTTGACGTGCCGCAGCTCGACCCGGAACGGGATGTGGGCCGGCGGCGAGTGGTCGGTGGCCGGCTGCGGGTCGGTCGCGGCGATCTCGATGACGACGGTGCCCTGTTCAATCTCGATGATCGGGATGTGCATGTCCGGGTGGACCGGGCCGAGGATGCCGGCCAGGTTCCACTTGCCGTCGGCCGAGCGGGTGACGCTGACGCGGGGCCGCTCCAGCTTGAGCTTGCGGATCGCCAGCCGGCCGCGGGCGAGTTGCTCCTTGTCGTGGTAAATGACGCCGGCCGGGACGTGCAGGAGGGGGGCGCGGGTCGGGTCGTCGAGGCGGTACAGGGTGAAGTTCTCGACGGTGATGCCGCCGAGCAGGCGGAAGCGGGCGGCCCCCAGCGCGACCTCGCCGCCGACGAAGTGCTTGCGGAGCTGGGCGACGACCTGCTGGCGGACGGCGGAACTGCCGGTGAGCTGGTAGGCCAGGCCGGCGGCGCAAGCCAGCCCGCCGGCGACGAGCAGCGCCGCCCCGCGCACCAGCCGCCGCCGCCACGTCGCCATGCCCGCCCTCCGGGTCCGGGCGGGGTATAGGCGAATCTCCGGGGGCGGTCAACTTGTCCTTTGTCCCTTAGTCTTTGCCCCTTGTCGTTGGTGCCCGATTCTTGGCACGCTACAAAGGACAAGGGACAAAGGACAAGGGACAAAGGACAAGCCGTGGACATTCCCCCGGTCGTTCACCTTCGCCAGACCCACCCTCAGCCGGCTGTCGCCGACGTGGCCGGCGAGGTCCGCCGCCAGTGGCAAGCGTCGAGCCTATCCAAGCGGATCAGGCCGGGCATGTCGGTCGCCGTCGGCGTCGGCAGCCGCGGCATCACCAATCTGCAAACCATCGTCCGCGCCACCCTGGCCGTCCTCCGCGACCTGGGGGCGAAGCCGTTCATCGTCGCCGCCATGGGCAGCCACGGCGGGGCCACGGCCGAGGGCCAGCGGGAGCTACTGGCCAGCTATGGCGTCAGCGAGGCCGAGCTGGATGTGCCGGTGAAGACCGACATGATCGCCGTGCAGATCGGCACCAACTCCTGGGGCGAGCCGGTCTGGTGGGACAAGAATGCGCTCGCAGCCGACACGGTGGTGACCGTGTCGCGGGTCAAGCCGCACACCGACTTCCGCGGCCAGTTCGAGAGCGGCATCCTGAAGATGCTGGTGATCGGCCTGGGTAAGCGTGACGGGGCCGCCCAACACCACCGCTGGGGCTGGCGCGGCCTCAAGGAGATGCTGCCCGAGACGGGCAAGGTTGTCCTCGAGAAGATGCCGTTCGTCGCGTCCCTGGCCATCCTCGAGAACGCGCGGGAGCAGACGGCCCGGTTGCAGGTCGTGGAGAAGGAGCAGGTGTTCGCCGTCGAGCCGGGGCTACTGGAGGAGGCCCGCGGACTGATGGGCCGGTTGCCGTTCGACCAGCTCGACCTGCTGGTGATCGGCGAGGTCGGCAAAAACTACTCGGGGGCTGGCATCGACCCGAACGTCATCGGCCGGCTGCTGATCGAGGCGGCCCCGGAGCTGGAGTTCGACAAGCCGCGGATCACCCGCATCTGCGCGCTCGACCTGTCCCCCGAGAGCCACGGCAACGGCACCGGCGTCGGCCTGGCCGACCTGACGACCGAGCGGCTGTTGAACTCGATTGACCCGGTCCCGTTCCGCATGAACAACCTGACGGCCTGCTTCCTGTGGCGGTCGAAACTGCCGTTCGCGTTCCCGACCGACCGCGAGTGCATCGCCAGCGGCATCGCCACCTGCTGGCAGACCGACCCGGCCAAACTTCGCATGGCGGTCGTCCCCAACACGCTGGAGGTGGCTGATCTGTGGGTCACACCGCCGTTGGCCGAGGAGGCCCACACCCGGCCACACTTGCGGGTCGGTGGCTCGCCGCGGCCGCTGCCGTTCGACGCGGCCGGGACGCTGCGGCAGGCCGAGCTGTTCCCGCACAGCGTCTGCGGCCGGCGGGCGAACGGCAATGGGCACGCGGCGACGGTTGGCGACAGCCCGCTGGTCAACGACACGATGGAAGGTTGACCTTCGCCGAACCATATCTTGTGTAGGGTGGGTCGAGGGAGCGGAGCGACCGAGGCCCACCGACTAAGCCGACAATTACTGCCGGGCGCGAAATCGAGTCAAGAACACCGTCTTCCCGAGAGCAGCATGACAGTGTTCTTGGTCGTCTTGGTGGTCTTGTCTGCCTGGGATTCAGGCATTGATCGCCTTGTCTTTGGGCAATAACTGTCGTCCACAGGAATTCAGTGGGCCTCGGTCGCTCGGCTCCCTCGACCCACCCTACAAGATGACCCGTTGGCTGCACAATCTATAAGCTAATCCTCGATGGCACAGACAGATGACGCCCCGCTGCCGGAGATCGTCGGCGACAGCCCGGCCATGCGCGAGGTATACCGTCTGACCCGGCTGGCCGCCCCGACCCGGGCCCGTGTCCTGATCATCGGCGAAACCGGCACCGGCAAGGAACTCGTCGCCAAGGCCATTCACCGCCTCTCGGCGCGGGCCGACGGGCCGTACATCCGCGTCAACTGCGGCGCCCTGAGCGAGAGCCTGCTGGAGAGCGAACTCTACGGCCACGTCAAAGGGGCGTTCACCGGGGCGGTGGACAACAAGATCGGCCGGTTCGAGGCGGCGCACACCGGCACGCTGTTCCTGGACGAAATCCCGAGCATGAGCTTCCGCCTTCAGGTCAAGCTGCTGCGGGTGCTGCAAGAGGGCGAGTTCGAGCGGGTCGGCGACAGCCGGACGATCCGCGTGGACGTGCGGGTGGTGGCGGCGACGAACATGGCGCTGGAGGAGGAGATCACGGCCGGACGGTTCCGGGACGACCTGTTCTACCGGCTCAACGTCGTGCCGATCTACCTGCCGCCGCTGCGGGAGCGGCGGGACGACATCCCGGCCCTGGCCCGATTCTTCCTGAAGCGGTACAGCGAAGACAACCGCCGGGACCCGCCGGAGCTGACCGACGCGATGCTGCGGGCGCTGCGGGAGTATGACTGGCCGGGCAACGTCCGGGAGCTGGAAAACTACATGGAGCGGCTGGTCGTCCTCAGCGACGGCGGGCCGCTGACGCCGGACCTGGCGGGCCCGCCGGGGGCCGAGGTCCACGGGCTGCGGGCGCGGCTGCCGCAGGCGGCCGGGGACGTGCCGACGCTGGTGCGGCAGCTGGTGCGGCAGGCGATGTTGGCGGTGCCGCCCGGCGAGCCGCTGTACGACCGGGTGATCTCGGCCGTGGAGCGGGAGTTGATCGAGCAGGTGATGCGGCAGTGCGACCACGTGCAGGTGAAGGCCGCCGCCCGGCTGAAGGTGAACCGCAACACGCTGCACCAGAAGATGAAGGAATACGACGCGCGGGACGCGCACGGCGGGGGCGGTCCGGACGACGAGGACGCGTAGAGTACCACCACCATGCCCCGGTCCGACCCCCCGCCGCCGTTCGACCTGCCCGTGTTCCTGAACAGCTTCAACCTGCACGCGCTGGTGGTCGGCGGCGGCCCGGTCGGCCGGCGGAAGGCGGCCACGCTGCTGGAGACGCGGGCGTTCGTCCGGGTGGTGGCGCTGGAGCCGCGGCCCGCCGAGATGCCCGACCACCGGCGGCTGGAGTGGCTGGCCGAGCCGTACCGGCCGGAGCACCTGGGCCGGGCGAAGCTGGTGTTCACGGCCGCGCCGCGGGACGTGTGCGAGCGGGTCCAGGCCGACGCGCGGGCGCGGGGCGTCCTCGTCTGCCGGGCCGACCACGCCCGGGGCGGCGACTTCATCACGCCGACCGTCGTCCGCCGGGGCAACCAGCTGCGGATCGCCATCAGCACCGGCGGCGCCTCGCCGACGTTGGCCCGCCGGATCGCCGGCCGGCTGGCGAAGATGTTCGACGAGTCGTTCGACGAGTGGGTCGACGTCCTGGGCCGCTGGCGGCTGCTGGCCGAAATGGGGCGGTGGGAGTCGGCCCGGGGCCGACGCCGATTCTTGTCGGAAATCAGCAAGCTGTCGTGGCTCGCCTACCTGCGGTCCGGCGGCCTGGAGAAGCTGGTGGACGCCTACCTGGCCCTGGCGATTCAGTACGGCTACGAGGGGCCGGACGACTAAAATGGTCCCGGGGCCGCC
>DASXAN010000594.1:0-2033 GCA_036406755.1 Gemmataceae bacterium | reverse complement strand
GCCGCCGAACGGCGACACGCCGCAGGTCGCCGATCGGCCCGTCGTCTGCCATGCCGCCGTCTTCGAATTGGGCGTGGTCCCGCACGACGACGTGCTCCGGCCGCGGCCGACCCGCCTCGCTGGCCGCGACGTCGTCCGGTTGGAAGGGGCCGCCTGGTCACTCCAGCGGATGGCAACGGCCGAATGTTGCTCCATCGATTTGCCCATGCGGGTCCCGGCCGTCGTTGTGGGACCGGTTGGTTGAACCTGTTCGGCCGCGACCGGCCGGCAGACGGAGACGTCCCGGACACGGGACACAGGAGAATGGTCATGGAAGGTCAGGACACCCGCGTGCCCTCGACCGGAGTCGCTCCAGGCGACGAGCGGATTGTCCGCGCCGCCGTTTCCCTCAGTTCGGATTGCCCGAAAGGCGCGCGGCGATCTTGGTGAACTGCTCCAGGGCCGGTTCTAGTGTGCTTACTGACCGTCGAACGGAGAACTTAAGTTTCTAACGGGAGCCCAGCCGCCTTGAAGAAGGACCGGACCAGGTGCGGTTTCTGGCGTAAACGGTTGACCGCCAGGTGGAACTCCAGATGCAATTCCTCCAGGTCCAGGCACACCAGGTTGCGCATCGCCACGTTCTTCAGGTGGTTCCAACCCCCTTGGTCCCACGGGTCCAATTCCGGGGCGGAAGGCGGCAGCGCCTCCAGCCAGATCCCCCGGCCGCCCGCGCTGGCCAGGAACTCCTTCGCCTCGGCCCGCCGGTGGATCGGCGAGCGGCCCCAGACGACCAGCAGCCGGCGCCCGGCGTACCGGGCCAGATGCCGCAGGAACTCGACGGTGTGCAGCCCGTGGAGCGACTCGGGGCGCACCAGGACGTAGACCTTGCCCTCCGTGGAAAGCCCGCCCATCACCGAGAGGTGGTCCCGCGTCTGCCACGCGTAGATGACCGGCGTCCGCCCCTCTGGGCCGTAGGTCTGGACCACCGCCGGCAGCAGGTAGAAGCCCGCCTCATCCACGAAAATCAGGGCCCGCCGCTCTTTCTTGGCCCGCTGCCGCAGGGCCGGCCACACCCCCTGCCGCCAGCGCTCGATGGCCTCCTCGTCCCGCTGGATGGCCCGGGTGATGGGGGCCTGGGGCGTCCATCCCAGGTCCCGGAGGAGCCGGGAGACCTGGCTCTTGCTGTAGCGGACGCCCAACTCCTCCTCGATGGCCCGGGCGACGCGGGCGCAGGTCCAGACCTCGCCCCGGAAGCCGTAGGCCTCGGGGCCATGCCAGAGGAAGTCCGGGATCAGGCGCCGCTCGGCCGGCGTCAGCTTCGGGCTCGGCCCCGGCGCCGGGTGGGCGAGCAGGGCGGCGGGGCCGCCCCGCCGCGCCACCGCCACCCACCGGCTGACGGCGGCTTCCGTGACGCCGAGGGCGGCGGCGATGTCCCGTTGCGCCCAGCCCTGTTGCTTCAACTCCCACGCCCGCATACGCCGCCATTCCCGGATCGGGGGAGAAACGAGGAGCCGAGTGTCCATGCCCGATGGTAACGACGCGCAGACTTAAGTCCTCCGTGCAACGGTCAGTAAGTACTCCGGAACCGGACGGCGCGGCGGGACGCACCTGGGCGACATCGTGCCCCTCTGAGTAGTGGAAATAATGGGGCTCATGGTTGTCAGTACTGCCGGTGACAGACGTCCGTCGGTGCCTTGACCAGGGCCGCTGGCGACCCATCGGAGATACTTGTGGCCGGGGCTGTCAGACGTATCTGACACCGGCCGGCTCCGTCCGAGGTCGGCGCCGGTTCGCGCCAATGGGTCGACTTCGAGGTCCCGCGTTTTTCACTGTGCCTACTCCCGCCGCCGTGTTGCCTGTTCTCCTTGTGCCCCTCAGTGAACCCGCGACCCGGGCCGCCCTGATCGATCCGCAGCTCGGCGCCGCGGGCCGGCAGCTCCGCGGCGACGCCGGCGCTTGGCCGGTCCGCATGAGCCTGGACGACTTCGCCGCCGTCGGCAACCACGAGTACCAGCGGGTGCAGTTGAAGATCCCCGGCGAGGGTAAGCTGTCGC
>DASXAN010000593.1:0-4193 GCA_036406755.1 Gemmataceae bacterium | reverse complement strand
CGAGCGCCAGCGAGGACAATTTCTTCGCTGGCGCTCGGGCTCGGACGGCCCCGGTCCGACGCACGACGGTCGATCAGCCGCCGGTCCCCGGCGAGTTCGTCGCCGGTGGGGTGGTCGCGGGCGGCGTTGCCGGGATCGTGGCCGGCGGGGGCGTCGGAGTCGGCGGTGGGGTCGTCGGCGCCGTACCGGAAGCCGGCGCGGTGGTGGCCGGCGGAGTCGTTGCCGGTGGCGTGGTCGCCGGTGGTGTAGTCGCTGGCGGCGTCGTTGCCGGCGGCGTGGTTGCACCAGTTGTCGGCGGCATTGGTCCGGGGGCGGGCGGTGCTGGCGCCGACGGCGGCGTTGTGGGCGGCGCCACCCACGTCCCCGTCGGCTGGGTGAAGTCCACCTCCGTCGTCTGGCCGGCCTGGACGTTGGCCGCCTGCTCCCGGGTCACCGGCTGGCCGTTTTCGGTCCAACGGGCCTTGACCGTGTAGTGGTAGGTTTCACCCGGCTGCAATGTCGGCGGCGTACTCAGCTGGCGGACCGCGCCGGTCTGGTTGACCTGGTAGTTGTCCAGCCACACCTGGGCGTCCGCCGGCACGTGGATCACCACGTTGGCCGTGCCGCCACTCGGCGGGTACGCCGACTGCGTCTGCACCGCCCCCCCGTACGTCGCGCCGTAATCCGGCGTTACGTATGTCGGCGAATAGCTGTAGTAGCTGGGGGCGTAGCCGCCGCCGTAGTACCCGCCGTAGCCGCCGTAGCCCCAGCCGCCCAGGCCGAGGGCCAAACCAAGGCCCAGGCCGTACGGGTAGCCGTACCCGTACCCGTGGTTGTGGTTGTAGTACCCGCCGTGGTAGCCGCCGTAATAGCCCCCGTGGTAACCACCGCCGCCGTGGTAGCCGCCGCCGCCGTGGTAGCCGCCGTGGTACGCACCGCCGCTGAACCCGCCGCGGTGCTGGGCATACGCGGCCGGGCCGGACGCCAGTGCGGTTGCGACGGTCGCTGCCGCACAGCCGAAGAACGAAATCAATCGATGCCTCATGGTGTACCCCCCTCGATTCTCGTCGGGCGAATGACACGCCGCGGCCGTCAACGGGCCGCGGCTTCGGTAAAGTCCACGGTCAGGTCGTCCCCGGCCTTGAACCGCTGGGTTCGGTCGCGGGTGACCGCTTGACCGCCGTCCGTCCACTGCGCGCGGAACGTGTACTCGTACGTCTTGCCCGGCTCCAGGTTGGCCGGGGTGTGGAACCGGCGGCTGGGCCCGGTCTGCTTCGTCTCCACGTCGTTGACCCAGAGCTTCGCGTCGGCCGGCAGCCTGACGCTGAACTGGGCGCGGCCGGTCGCCGGCGGCGGGGCCGGGGCCGGGGCCGGCGGCTCGCCGGGGGCGGACCGCGACCCTTCCGACGGGCGAACCCCCTCCTGCGACCGGGGCGGATAGGGCGGCTGCGGCGGCTGCGCCCCCCCTTGATTCGTAACCGGCGGCGGTGCGTACACGACACCGGGCATCGCGAAGTACACCGTCGGCGGGACGGAGCCGCCTCCCGCCACCGCCCCGCCGCCGTAGTACGGCACCGAGTTCATGTAGAACGCGCCGAACCCGGCCCCGGTCAGCGGGAACGGGTAATACTGCGGGGCGTACGCCCCGGTGAACAGCGACGGCCCGCCGCCACGAACCGGCCCGCCGTAGATCGGGCCGCCGCGGATGGCGTAGTACTGTGCCGCGGCGTGCGGGGCCGGGCCTGCCAACACGGCGGCGATGGCCCACGGGATCAGTCGCCGGGTCATGTCCACGCCCTCCTCGGTCACGGCTTCGTGAAGTCCACCTCGGACGAGCCCGTCGCCCGCACCTGCACCGGCCGCTCGCGGACCACCGTCCGCCCGTCCTCCGGCCACTCGGCCCGGAACGTGTACTGGTACGTCAGCCCGGCCCGCAGCACCGGCGGGGTGACGAACTGCCGGACCGCCCCGGTCTGTTTCGTCGGCCGGCCGTCTACCCAGAGCTTCGCGTCCGCCGGCAGCTTGACGGTCACCCGGGCAGACGCCACCGCCGGCCAGTCGTCAGTCAGCGGGACGTTGTACGGCACCGCCCCGGAGAGCGACGGCATTGCGTTCGGTGCGAACGTCGTCGAGCCGTAGGTGCCGGGCGCGGGGTACGAGTATTGCGACGGGGCAAACGCCCCGGGGGAGCCGAAAATCGGATTGGGCCCGGCCGAGTAGCCGGGCGGCGGCGCGGCGACGGCGGGGCCCGTGGCCAGCGTGGTGAGAACGACGTTGACCAGCAACGACCGGCTCATACTGCCTCCAAGGGGGCGGCAGTCCTACCGGAGGGGCGGTCCTACCATTATTGTAGGCCGCCCGCCTAGCGACTTGCACCCGAAACGGCCCCGGTGGCCGGGTCGCGCCACACGGCGCTGACGGTTGCGCTGGCCGCGCGGGTGACCGTGTAGCCCACCGCCCGCAGCTGATCGGCGGCCGACTCCGGCCACTCCTTCTCCAGAGCCACCGCCAGCCCGCCCTCGGTGTGAATCCGCGGGGCGGCGATCGCGTCCTTCGGCGCCATCCCGCGGCCGATGTGCCGGGCCAGCACCTCGAAGACGGCATTGGGGATCTTCCGCCCGCCGCGGCCGCCCAGCGCCAGCGTCGGCCGGCCGTCCTTGAGCACCACCGTCGGACACATGTTGTGCAGCGGCCGCTTGCCGGGGCCGACCGAGTTCGGGTGCCCCGGCTCGGGGTTGAACCGCGACATGCCGTGGCCGAGCGTCAGCCCGAGCCCGTCCACCGTGACCTGGGCGCCGAAACTGCCGCCGTGCGTCAGGGTTATAGCAACCATCATGCCGCGAGCGTCCACGGCACTCAGGTGCCGGGTGCCGTCGGCGAAACGGTTGTCCGTCCGCGCCGGGGCCGGCTTGTTGTCTCGCAGGGACTGCTCGACCTTGGCCGCCAGCTCGGCCGCGTGCTGCTGACTGAGGATACGGTCCAGGGGCACCGGCCCTTTCAGCGGGTCGCCGAAATACCTGAGCCGGTCGTCCCAGCACAGCCGCAGCGCCTCCAACCGGCCGCGGAGTGACCGCGGGTCGGCGTCGGACCACTCGTCCCACTTGAGTTCCTTCAGCACGGCCAGGGCTTCGACCGCCGTCGCCCCGCCGGCGGTCGGCGGCGGCGTGCGGACGGTCAGGCCCCGCCAGCTGAGCGAGACCGGCTC
Organism: Gemmataceae bacterium; assembly: GCA_036406755.1. GTDB lineage: Bacteria > Planctomycetota > Planctomycetia > Gemmatales > Gemmataceae > DASXAN01. The sequence goes on along the minus strand of DASXAN010000593.1, from coordinate 1,009 downwards.
CACGTCGCGCGCCTGGTACGCGGCCAGGTCGGCCTCGGTCACCAGCCCGCCGTGCGCCCGGAAGGCGGCGGCGATCTTCGCCGCGACCTCGCCGCGGTAGAAGGACTCGACGGTGCCGCGCTTGGCCAGCGTTTCCAGCAGCGCCGCGAGGTCGGGGTTCTTGAACGTGTCGCCGACCTTGGGCGGCTGGCCGCCGGGCAGGTAGAGCTTGGCCGAGCCGGGGTCGGCGGCCAGCCGTTTCTGCGTGGTGCGGATCGTGTTGACGAGCTGGGCGTACGCCGGGAAGCCGTCCCGGGCGTAGCGGATGGCCGGAGCCGCGACGTCGGCGAACGACCTGGTGCCGAACCGGTCCAGCGCCCGCTGCAACCCGGCCGGCACGCCGGGCACGCCGACGGCCTTCCAGCCGTAGAAGTTGGCCCGGTCCACGACCTTGCCGTCAGCGCCAACGGGGAACATGTCCGGCCTGGCGGCGGCCGGGGCGGCGGTGTTGAAGTCGATGGACGAGACGGTTCGGCCGTCCCCGGTGGCGACGGTCAGGTGCCCGCCGTAGCCGCCGACGCCGACGTGGAAGGGCGAGACGACGCACGTGACCAGTGCCGCGGCGACGACGGCATCAACGGCGTTGCCGCCGGCGGCGAGGACGTCCATGCCCGCCTTGGCCCCCTCGGGGTGGCCCTCGACAAGTCCGGCCGTTGGCTCAGCAGCCGTGAGTCGGGCGAACGGCCCGGCGAGGGCGGCGCCGGCGGCGAGCTTCAGGGCGGTGCGGCGGTCGATGGCGGGGGAATGCATGGCGGAGTCCGTCGACGGTGCATGAGCGGCGGGCACAGATGAGTAGACGGGGCGGGGGTGGCGTCGTCAACTGTCGCTGGCGCTGGCCGCGGCTCCCGACCCCGGCCTCGCAGACTCGACCGGGGCTTTACCTCAGCGCCCTCCGGGCTGGAACCCCAGCTGCCGTCACCCGGACCAACGAGCCGGCATTCTGAGCCCGTCAGGGCGCTGAGGTAAAGCC
>DASXAN010000592.1:0-6980 GCA_036406755.1 Gemmataceae bacterium | reverse complement strand
GAGAGGGGGTTAGGGGGTGAGGGGAAACTCTGCCCCGGTCACGCGCCCTCGGCGGCGCTTTTCCGCTCCGGCGGGGCCGGCTCGCCGACCGGCAACTCGGCCGCCGCCCCCTTCTCCGCCTCCCGCTCGACGACCAGCTTGCCGGCCTCGCCGGCCTTGAGGATGCCGCCGTTGACGAGCTTGTCCACCAGCTCGCGGTGGAGCTGTTCGTGCTCCTGCGGCAGGGCGTCGGCGTCGGAGTGGAGCTGGACGATGATATCCCGCTTGCCCGTTTCCGGGTCGCAGCGGAGGCGGATGGTCATCTCGGGCATGAGGCAGTCTCCGGGGCGGACGGTGTATTGTAGCCCCGGACGGTGATTTGATCGCGGCCGGGATCAAGAACTCCCGGCCGGGACGTCCGTTGCGGCGAAAAACAGGATGATCCGGCCAGAGCGCTCAGCGGATGCCGGCACTCCGGCCGCTGCCGCGTCACGGCCGGTTGGCCGACCCGGCGACGCGAAGTCGCACCCCCGGCCGCTCCTTCCTCAGCTCGTCCTGTGCTTCCACCCCGATCGCCGCGCTGGTGAGCGACAGGTCCCGGAGGTCCGGCAGCGCCAGCAGCCGCCGGACGCCGGCCGCGGTTAGCCGCGTGTTCCCCAGGCTGAGGCTCTGGAGTTTCGTCATCCCGAGCAACGGTTCGACGCCCGCGTCGTTGATGCCGCCGTCGGCCGGGCCGTCGAAGTACAGCCGTTGCAGGCGGGTCAGGTCCTTGAGGGCCGCCACCCCGACCGCCGTCAGCCGGGCCGACTGGAGGTCGAGCTCTTCCAGGCCCGTCAGGCCGGCCAGGTGTCGGGCGCCGGCGTCGGTGATCGTCTGCTTGCTCATCCCGACCCACAGGGACCGCAGCCGTGCCATGCCGGCCAGGTGCTTCAGGCCGGCGTCGCTGAAGTCGTTGCCCTGGAGGTTGAGTTCCCGGATCGACGGCATCTTCGCGAACACGGCCAGCGCGGCGTCCCCGATGCGGCCGTGGGAGATGTGGACCTTCCGCAGCTTCGGCAGGCCGCCCAGGTGGGCGGCGCCGACGTCGGTCACGGCGTCGGCGTCCCAGATCAGCAGCTCTTCCAGGTCGGTCAGGCCGACGAGGGCGACCAGCCCCTCGTCGGTCGCCTGCCCGCGGTGCAACAGGAGGCGCTTTAGCCGCGGGAACTGCCCCGCGACCCGCAGGGCGCCGTCGGAGCCGGTCAGGTGGTTGTCCGACCGTTTGCCGGCCGCGTCCGTGTGGTAGACCATGTTGACCTCGACGACGTGGCCGTCGCCGTCGAGCTCGTACCAGCCGCCGAGCCGCCGAACGGTCGCCGCGGCCTGGCGCTCGGCGGCGACGGGGAGTGGTCCGGCGGCCGCCGGCCGGTCGCCGGCCGCGGGGGCCGCGACGCCCACCTTTCCCACCTCGAACGGCTGCGGCATCTCGAACCGGGCCGCGCCCGCGGGGACTTCGATCTCTTGGAAACTGGCGTTGATCTGGCGGTAATCACCCGGCGTCCGCCAGACCTTGACCGTCACCTTCCCCGGCGGCAGCCGCATGGCGAACCGGCCTTCCGCGTCGGTGGGCTTGGCGGGCCAGTGGAAGCCGGCCGGGTTCACCAGGCCGATCGTGGCTAGGTGGACGCCCGGGACCGGCTCGTTCGTGTCGCGGAGCACGACTCGCCCGGTGACCTCGACGCCGGGGATGACCTTGAGCTGCACGTCGTTCGTCTTTCCGGCTTCGGTGGTCACCAGGTCGCCGGCCGCGGTCGCCGGGGCGCCGGGCGGTAGGTCCAGGAAAACGCCGATCGGCCCGGCAGGCAGGCCGATGGCGGTGAACCGGCCGTCCGCGGCGGACTTGACGGTGTGGCGGAACCCGTGCAGCGATTTCATCCCGTCGAGCTCTACGACCGCGGCGTCGGGAGACAGGCCGGGTACGTCCGAGACAACACGGCCGCGGATGACCGCCTCCGGCCCGAGTGCCAACTCGGCCAGCGGGGCGTCCGCCCGGGCGACGTACCGTCTCTCCCGGGGTCCGCCGGCGCCGGTGTCCAGTTCGGCGAACCCCGGGGCCGAAACGCGGAAGATCAGTTCGCTGCCGGCGGGCAGCGCCGGGAAACGGAACCGGCCGGCCGCGTCGGTGGCGGCGAAGAAGAACGGCTCCGCCGGCGTGCCGCGGACGGCGGCCGGCGGCAGATACCCCCAGCTCGCCCCCCGACCCTCCAGTCGGGGAGGGGACCGGTGGACGTACCCGACCTGAACGTCCGCCCCGGCGACCGGCCGGCCGGCGGTGTCCTTGACCACACCGGCGAACGCCGCCGCCGCGGGCAGGGTCAGGTCGGCTCGGTTCGCCTTCGGCGGGTCGGCGACCAGCTGGATGGACGAGCCGAACCCGTCCTTGACTGCGACGAGGTAAGCGCTGGGGAAGGCCGTCTTGCCGGCCGGCAGGGCGGCGAAGGTGAACTGCCCGTCGGCGTCGGTCGCGGACATCAGCCGGTCGCCGTGCCCCACGTCGCCGACGGCGATGACCGTGGCCCCGGCGACGTGCCGCCCGTCCGGGCCGGACACCGTCCCGCGGAACTCTCTCGCGGCGGCGGGCGGCGGCGGCGCCTGGGCCGGTGCCGCCGGCGGGTCGGCCGCGGACGGCCGCGCCAGCACGCCCGCCGCCGCGCCGGCCAGTGCGAGTCCGATCGCGAGAGCCGTCAACGCCCGGACCTTGGTTCGCATGGCGGTCTGTACTCCTGCGGCCAGGGCCACGACGGCGGCCGGGGCGGCCGACCCCGCGGCGGTGCTGACGGTCGAACCCAGCAACCCGGGCGGGACGGCGGCCGGCGCCGGCCCGTCGCCGAACAGCGCCGCCACCAGCGCCCCGGACAGGGCCAGGCCGAGGCGGCCGAGCCGCCGGCGCAGCCGGTCGCGGGCCTGCTCCAGCCGGCTCTTGAGCACGCCCGGCGGCCAGCCCAGGCGGCGGGCCGCCTCGTCCCGCGTCAGCCCCTCGAGGTAGCAGGCCACGAGCGGGGCGCGGAACTTATCCGGGAGGCGGGCCAGCTCCCGGTCGAGGAGGTCGTGCGCCTCCCGCACGGTCAGCTCGGCGAGCGGGTCCGGGGCCGGCCGGGCAGGGGCGCGGCCCTCGTGCCTGGCCCGGCGGGCGGCGGCGACGCGGGCCTTCTGGGCCGTCCGGTAGGCGACGCAATACAGCCAGCCGGCCAGCGATTCCCGCGGCCGCAGCCGGGCGGCTCGGCGGCAGAGGATCAGGAACGCGGCCTGGAAGGCGTCCTCGGCGTCGTGGGCGTCGGCCAGGACGCGGCGGCAGACGCCCAGGACCATCGGCCCGTGCCGGCGGACCAGGGCGGCGAATGCGGCCTCGTCCCGCCGCCGGGCGAACCGGGCGAGCAGGTCGCAGTCCGGCGCGTCGGCAGCCCGTTCGGCGGCGACCGACCGGACGTAGCGGAGGGCGGGGTTCGGCTGGCGGCCCGGCATCGTCCTGGGTCTCGGGGCGGGTGGGCGACTAACAGTTTCCCCGAGAGCCCGAGTCGGCGGAAGTTTTTTTGTGATTTCCGGTGGGTGAAGACGGCGGTCACAGGCGGCGGGTGCCCTGCTTACCCCACGCCGCCGATTCCGGAATCGACCGTCCGCCAGCGGCGGCGCCAGAACGTCACCCAGCCGACGGCGGCCGGGACGGCGAGCAGCGCCAGGCCGCCCGGCTCCGGCACCGGCGTCACGACCAGCGAGTACGTCGTCCCGGTCACGGCCGGCGTCAGGGCGTAGCCGCCGCCGAGGTTCAGCCCGGCGAAGGTGGCGAAGTCGCCGACGCGGGAGCCGTAGGTGAGCACGTCGAACCGGTCGCCCGGCTGCGGCACGAACCCGTTCAGCAACTGCACGTCCAGCCCGCCGCACAGGTACGCCGTGCCGGCCACCGCTAGCTGGTCGTACTGACTGCCCGCGGTCGTGCCGCCGAGTTCGATGTGCAGGTCCGCCGAGCCGCCGAGGATCAGGTCGCCGCCGTACGTCACCCGGGCCGGGCTGTTGCCCGGCCGCAGGTCGCCGTCCTGCTCCACCGTCCCGACGCCGGTGAACGAGGCGGCCCCGCTCACCGCCCCGAGGAACACCGCCCGCCCGCCGGCCGCGGTGCGGATTTCGGCACCGTTGTTGACCACGTCGTCGTGGAAGGTCAGGACGCCGCCGCCGGCGTTGACGATCTGCCCGCCGGTCGCGCCGCCCAGGTTGTTGACCTTGCCGAACACGTCGCTCGCGCCGCCGCTGAACGCGACCACCCCGAAGTTGTCCAGCCCGACGCCGGTCGTGTTCATCGAGCTGCCGCGGAACGTGCCGTGGCCGGAGATCTGCCCGCCGGCGCTGTTCGTCAGCTTGCCGGTGAACTCGACCGTGCCGCCGGTCAGCTCGACCGTGGCGTTGGCGGCGTTGGTGCTCGTCGTCCCGGCGAAGACGAGCCGCTGGCCGACGTCCGCGGAGATGCGGCCGTTGGCGGCGTTGGTCAGGTCGGCGGTGACGCGGCCGGTGCCGGACAGCCGGCCGGCGTTGGTCAGCAGCGGCCCGCCCAGGACGGCGGCCGGGCCGGACAGGGCGATGTCGCCGGCGTTGGTCACGCCGCCGGTGCCGGTCAGCGAGCCGCCGGCCACGGCCGCCACGCCGCCGGCGGCCACGGTGACGGTCGCGGCCGAGACGGTCAGCCCGGGGCCGACCGTGAGCGGGCCGGTGCCGAGCGTCCCGCCCGGGCCGACGGCCAAGGGCGTCCCGGTCAGGTTGAACGTGCCGGTGTTGAGCTGGAGGAGCGTGCCGCCGGTCAGCGCCCCGGTGGTGAACGTGCCGCCGGTCAGGGCCAGCGGGACCTGGAGGGCGGTCACGCTGGCCACCTGGACCGTCCGGCCCGGGCCGATGGCGGCGGTCGGCCCGAGGACGGTGGCGACCTGCGGGCCGTCGGCCGTCCAGCCGCCGGTGAAGGCGACGGTGCCGAGCGGGAAGGTGAACGTCCCGCCGAGCGGGGCGATGCCGGCGACCGACAGCGTGCCGCCGTTCAGGCGGACCGCACCGGCCGGGTTCAGGACCAGGGTGCCGCCGGCGACGCGGGTGCCGGGGTCGATGGTCAGGGTGCCGGCGCCCCCGGCCGCGGTCCCGACGGTGATGGCGCCGACGGCCGTCAACGTCGAGCCGGCGCCGGTGACGGTCAGCGTGCCGGGGCCGTTGCCGCCGACGGAGACGGCCCCGAGGTTGCTCGCGGTCGCCCCGTTGCGGAGGGTCAGGGTGCCGTAGAAGGGCAGGGCGGCCCCGCCGTTGGTGAACGTGCCGCCGTCGATGACCAGCGACCCGCCGATGAGGTTCAGCGTGCCGTTGTTGGTCAGGGACGTGGTGGTCACGGTGCCGCCGTCCAGGGTCAGGGTGCCGCGGCCGGCGAAGGTGGTGATGCCGTGCCCGCCGGTGACGGTCAGGGCGCCGCCGGCGTAGACGGTCAGGTCGCCGGTCCCGCCGGGGCCGAGGTCCGCCCCGCCGATGCCGAGGTCGGCCCCGTGGTTCCAGGTGCCGGACACCGACGCCGTGCCGGTCGAGCCGTTGTACGGGCCGACCCCGCCGAAGAAGCCGCTGTTCAGGGTGCCGCCGGCGGCGACGGTGAGCGTGCCGGCGCCGGAGTAGCCGACGGAGACGCCGCCCTGGGCCGTGACGGTCGAGCCGGCCCCGACGGTCACGGTCCCCTGTGCGGTCGTCTCGGACCCGAGGATGAGCGGGTTGGCGAAGGTGGCCGACGCCCCGTTCTGGACGGTCAGGGTGCCGGTGCCGTCGCCGCCGACGGAGAGGTGCCAGGCGGCGTTGAGGGCGGCCGTCGGGCCGGTGACGGTGAGGTTGCCGACGGCCCCCGCCACACCGCCGACGCCGGCCGGGCCGCCCCAGTTGACGCCGCCGAGCTGGAGGGTGCCGCTGGTGACGGTCAGGTTGGCCGTCTGCCCGCCGGCGCTGCCGACGGCGAACCCGTCGTCGGCGAGGACCGTGTACGTGTGGCCGGCGCCGATGCCGAGGGTGACGGTGCCCCGCGGCTGGGTGAACGCGGCCGAGACGGCGTTGGCGGCGAAGCTGACGGTGTAGGTGTTGGGCACGCCGAACGTGACGCCGTCGGCGCCGGTCGGGCCGCCGGCCGGGGCGGTCGGCGACCAGACGGTGGTGCCCTGGAAGGTGCCGTTGCCGACGGCGACCCAGGTGTAGTTGGTGGCCGCGGCCGGGGTGGCGGCGGCGAGCAGCAGGGCGGCGGCGAGCAGGCGGATGAGGCGGGGCACGGCGGCGTCTCCTCGGCGGGGCGCGGCCGCGCCCCTGCCAAGGAAATCGCCGGGGCCGTTACACGACTTTTCCCCGCCGCCGGCGGCGGACCAGCCACCCGCCGGCGGCGGCCGCCGTGAGCAGGGCGAGCGTGCCCGGCTCGGGGATGGTTACAAACTCCCCGTACACCAAATTCAAGTTGTGGTTGACCAAATCCAGGTGCCAGAAGAATGACATGGAAAACGGGTTGGCGAACGGCGCGTAGTCGGCGTTGCCGCTCGTCAAAAAGGTCGTCGATCGGTACAGGGTGAGGTCGTCGGTCGGCCCACTGTACGCGTTGTCCCAGTGCACCACGGTCCACGAGTACCCGATCGGATTGAATGGGTCGAAGTTGGCCATCGGGCCGAAGTTGTCCGTCCCGGCCGGGGTCGGGTTCATGAGCGTCTGGAGCGCGATCGTGAACTTGTCGGTCGGCGTGGCGGTGAAGCTGAAGTTGCCCGCCGTCGGGAACGGGTCGGTCTGCTGGTAGGCGTAGAGCTCGCTCCAGCCGCTGACATTGCCCTGGGCGTCGGCCGTCGGCCCGGCGGCGCCGGTGGCGTTGTTGATCTCCCACCCCAGGTTGTTCAGCCCGTTGGCCTGGCTGGCGCCGGAGAACGTCCACGACCCGTTCCGGGCCTGCCCCGGGCTGTTGCCGGCCTGGAACCGGCCGCCGTTGA
>DASXAN010000591.1:0-10076 GCA_036406755.1 Gemmataceae bacterium | reverse complement strand
AGAGTCCGCATAGAGCACCAGAGGTCAGAGGTCAGAGGTCAGAAGTCAGAGGTCAGAAGCAATCCGGCTTTGCTGACCTCTGACCTCTGACCTCTGACCTCTGCTAAATGCCGCTTCCCTGCTCCTGGTCCGGCAGGACGTGCAAGCCGCACTCCTTCTTGGCCGTCCCCGACCACCGGCCGGCCCGCTCGTCCTCGCCCGGCAGCACCGCCCGGGTACACGGCCAGCAGCCGATCGACGGGTAGTGGCGGTCGTGCAGCGGGTTGTACGGCACGTCGTGCTTGACGACGAACGCCCAGACGTCCTTGCGGGTCCAGGTCAACAGCGGGTTGACCTTGTGCAGCCCGAACTTGGCGTCCCACTGGACGACCGCCGCGGACGAGCGGTGCCCCGTCTGGTCCTTGCGGATGGCGCTCACCCAGGCGTCGTGGCCCAGGAGTGTTCTACGAAGTGGGACGACCTTGCGGTCGTGGCAGCACTGGTCGGGCTGGTAAACGTACAGGGGGCCGGCGTGCTTCGCCTCGTACTCGGCCACGGTCAGCTCCGGGCGGACGAACTCCACCGCGACGCCGTACCGCTCCCGGAGCCGCTCGCGCAGTTCGAGCGTCTCCGGGAACTGGTAGCCGGTGTCGAGGTTGAAGACGCGGACGGCCGGGTCGATCTCGGCGAGCAGGTGGATCAGGCAGCAGCCCTCCGCCCCGAAGGCGGTGGCCATCGTCAGCCGCGGTTGGAACCGGCGGACGGCCCAGCGGAGGATCACGTCTGGGGGTTGCCCGGTCAGCTCGGCGTTCGCGGCCGCCAGCTCCGCCTCGCTCATCCGTCGAATGACCATCGGACCATCCTCGTCCCACGCCGGCCCCCATCGGGCGCCGTCGAGAACACTAAGTTTATCGGCATAATAATGATTCGGGAAGGGGACAAAACAACCATGGCCCACGGATCACCGCAGATCAAGGCGGTACATGATGAAATTGGCTTACTTTTTCGCCGGTTCCGGTTCGAGGATCACCGTGACAGGCGTGCCCAGCTCCGGGATGTGCTCGGTGAACGCCTCGTACACCCGCTCGGCGTCCTCCTGCGGGCTGTTCACCGGCAGGTCGAGCATCGCGTCGGGGAAGTTCGACACGCAGATCACGTCCCCGCCGTTGGCGGCGTAGAGCGGCGGCTTCTTCGGGTCCTCGGGGTCCGGGTAGAAGGCGCTGCCGGCGAACACCCAGGGGTACGGCATCGCCTTGCGGGTCTTGGCGTCGCGGACCCAATCCTGGCCGCGGACCGTCACCGTCTTACCGTCCTTCTGGTACTCCAGCATCACCCGGATGGTCGTGCCGGTGGCCGGGGTGTACTTGGGCTCGTACTTGACCGGGCTGCCGGCCTTGGCCCCGGTCAGCAGCAGGGCGGCGTGCAGCTGGCGGGCGTCGATGTCGGCCGACAGGACCGACTCGTGCTCCTTGGTGTTCCGCCGGCACATCAGCAGCTCCAGGGCGCCTTCGCGGAAGCAGACGGTGGCGGCGACGCGGACGCGGCGGGTGTCGCCCTGGGTTTCCAGCACGACGTTCTTGCCGACCTCGGCCCGCTTGACGGCCGGTTGCGGCTGAGCCGCTGGCGGCTGAGCGGTTTTGTCCGCCGGCGGCGTGCCCGCCGGCGGGTCGCAGGCGGGCACGGTCAGCAGGGCCAACAGGAGCCAGGGGCCGGTGCGGAAGGAGGTACTCATACTCCCGAGCTTATCAGCACAACCGGACCGGCGAAAGCGCGATCCGACCCGGGCCGCCGGCCCGCCCGCGGTTTGACTGCGCCACGCCGGCGACCTACGCTTTCCCGTCCCCCCCAGCAGTTGAGGAGACGGTACCATGCGCCGGACGGTTGTGTTGGCGGGCGTCCTGCTGCTCGTCGCGGCCCCCACATCCCGGGGCCAAGTGATCGCTTACAGCAACATCACGTCGTTCGCCGGGGGGGCCTTCCCCAACGGCGGCGCCCAGACCCTGGGCCCGGACACGATCACCCGGTACGTCGCCGACGACATCGCCCCGGCCCCGCCGTTCGTGGGCCAGTCGGTGACGCAGTTCACCGTCTCGGTGTCGAACCAGAACGGGGGGCCGGTCACGGTCCGGCCGCGGGTGCAGTTCTTCGCCATCGACGGCACCGGCAACGCCCCCGGCACGCTGCTGTTGACCCTGTCCTTGCCGCCGACGAGCCTCGTCCCGGGCGTGAGCCTGCTCCAGTCGGCCCCGCTGCCGCCGGGCCAGTTCGTCCTGCCGCCGGTCTTCTGGGCCGGGATGGTCTTCGACGACGACAACGGCACGACCGGGGCGACGGCGGGCCAGCTGAACGGCTTCGGCCAGGGGGCGTTCGGCCCGCCGACGGTCGGCGGCAGTTCCGACGTGATCTTCGTCTCCACGGCCGCCGGCATGCAGCCCGCCAACCCGGCCGGGTTCGGGACCAACTTCGGCGGCGCGCCGCCGGCCAACTTCGGCTGGGAGTTCCAGGTGGCGCCGGTGCCGGAGCCGGGCAGCCTGGCCTTGTGCGGCCTGGCCGCGGTCGGCGGGATGGTCTGGCGGCGCCGGCGGGCCGCCGCGGTCTGACGCGGGCGCAAAAAAACACCGGCCCGCGGACGGAAGTCCGCGGGCCGGCGGCGTCTGGGGGTCAGACGACGGTCACGTCAGTTGCAGCCGCACGAGGACTCGCAGCAGCTCGGCTCGCACGCCATGCGGCGGGCGAAGAACTTCTTCAGGAACCCGCACCGCTTCTTCCGCTCGCGGCCGCAGCTCGACTCGCAGCAGTTGCTGGTCGTCTGGCAGCAGCTCGTCGCGGCCGGCTGGCAGGCCGGGGCGGCCGGCTGGCAGCACGCGGCCTTGGGGGCCGCGCACGGGGCCGGGGCGCACGGGGCCTGCTCGGCGATCGGCACGTACCGCGCCTTCTTGACGCAGACGGTGTACTCCTGGCACACCGGGACCTTCTTGCACACCGTCGTCGGCCGCATCTCGGTCACCGTGTACGGCACCCGCACGCAGGTGGTGTACGGGACCTGCTTGCAGACCGTGTACGGCACGCACTTCTGGACCTGGCACGTCTGCATGGTGCACACCGTCGTCGGCACGCACTTGACGCACTCCTGCTGCACCATCCGGCAGGTGGTCACCGGGACCTGCTTCTGGCAGGTCTGCGGCACCATCCGGGTGACGGTGTACGGCACCTTCTTGACGCACGTCTGCGGCACCATCCGGGTGACGGTGTACGGCACCTGCTTGCGGCAGGTCTCCCGCACCATCCGGGTGGTCGTGTAGACGTGCTCCCGGTAGCAGGTCGCGCCCTCGACGAACGTCCGACCGGCGCCTTCGCAGTCGTACCCCTTCAGGCCGCCGACGTTGACGCCCGCGGCGCAGCTGCCGCACCCGCCGTTGGCCCCGGCGGAGACGCCGTTGCCCACGTCCACGTAGCACCCGCGGACCGTCCGGTTGACGGTGTACGGGACCTGCTTGCGGACGACCTCGGTGACGTTCCGGGTGACCGTGTACGGCACCTTCTGGACGTGCGTCTCACGGACGTTGCGGACGACCGTGACCGGCACCGTCTTGGTGTAGGTGTACGGCACCTTCTTGCAGACGGTGACCGGCACCTGCTCCACGTGGCACTCCCGGACGTAGGTCGTGCACGGCACCTGCTCGCACACCTTGCGGTAGTGCGTCACCTGGCGGGTCCGGATCTGGTCCGGGGCCTTGCACTTGACCCACTCCCAGCCGTGCGGCTTGGACACCGTCTGGCAGGTGCACGGGTCGAAGCAGCAGGTGTACTTCCGCTGGAGCTTCCGGTGCGTCCGCCCGGGGACGCAGTACTGCTCGCACGTCGTCTCCGGGATGCACCGGGTGACGGTCCTCATGGTCGTCACCGGCTTGCAGGTCGTGCGGACGCACGTCTTCATGCACGTCTCGACCGACTCCTTGTACCCGGTGCAGCACACCTGCTTCTCGCACGTCTCGCAGACGCGGCGGCAGGTCGTCACCGGGCACTCCCGCCAGCACGTCTCGCACACCGGCCGGCAGACGGTCTGGCAGACCTCCCGGCAGTGGGTCTCACACACCTGCTTGCACATCTGGTACGGCCGCTTCTCGCAGTGCGTCTCGCAGACCGGCTTGCAGACGGTGTAGCAGCACTCCTTGTAGCACGTCTCGCAGACGGGCTTGCACACCGTGTAGGTGCACTCCTTGTAGCAGGTCTCGCAGACCGGCTTGCAGACCGTCTGGCAGACGGTCTTGCAGGTCGTCTCGTAGACCGGCTTGCAAACGGTGCTGCGGACCTCTTTCATGACCGTCTGGTAGCTGGGCTTCTGGACGGTGCAGGTGACGTTCTTGTAGGCGGTCTCGGTGACCGTCTTGTAGCAGGTCTTCTGCTCGGTCCGGTAGCACGTCTTGCACACCGGCTTCATGACGGTCTCCTGGACCGTCTGGTAGCAGGTGTGGAACCGCTTCTCGAGCACGGTATCGTACACCAGCTGGTAGCGGGTGCGACACTGCTGCTGGACGGAACTGAAGCAGCTTTGGGCGTCGCAACACGGCTGGGGACAGCAGGCGTACTTGGTCGCGCCGAGGAAGGCGGCGTTCGCCGGGGCGGCGGCCCAGAGCAGGCCGGCCACGGCCACCGCCAGCGGCGCACCCAAGCGCATCCTCATGACTTTCGCCTCCTCTTTGGCCCAAGGGGGCCGCTCCGGGACGACTCGCCGACTGGTGGGGGCGGGCGGTCCAACCACAGGTGTTCTCGACGGGCACCTGCCCCCGGCCGGACCGAAGGTCGGCCCCCGGCCGCGAATCGTTCCCGTACCTCAGGGTCGCGGAACTCTGTCGCCCGTCTGTCTTCACCTATCGGCCACTGTTCCGCACCCGTTTGACGCGGACCGCCCGGGCGGGGCGGTTCCGCCGGCCGCGCCGGCCGGGTGGCGCGGGGCGTGAGCCTCCGGGCGGATGTGCCGGCTGTACGGGGGGATGCGGTCGTGACGCGACCGGGGCGGGGGGCAAGCGGCCCGGGGACGGGCTTCGGCGGGCCGGCGGGCTCGTCCACCGCGACACCGCCGCGGCCGCCACAACCTCACCCCGGGGCTGATTCCCGGTTCGGACCGGCTAAAACGTCCCCATGTCGCTGACCGCCGCCCTGTCCGCCTCTGTCTCGCCGGCGATCCGCGACCGCGGACAGGCCTACCACCGGTCCGGGGCCGTCACCCTGGAATCCGTCGCCCCGACCGGGGTGTTCGCCACCGTCCACGGGTCCGACGATTACGACGTGGACCTGACTCTCGCCAGCCGGGCCGTCCACGCCGCGTGCTCGTGTCCGTACGTCGACCAGTACGGTGGGGTGTGCAAGCACATCTGGGCCACCATCCTCGCCGCCGAGGCCCGCGGGTTCGCCCGGAAAGCGGCGGCCGCCGGCCCGCTCCGCCTCGCCCTCGACGGCGCCGACGACTTTGACGATGACGATGACTTCGACGGTCCTGCCCACCCGAGGCCCCGCATCGGACCGAAGGCGGACGCCTGGAAGGCCCACCTCGACGCCCTCCGCCGGGAGTTCGAGCCGGGCGACCCGACCTACCGGCCGCCGTCGGCCGAGCGGCAACTCGTCTTCATCCTGGCCGCCGCGGACAGCGATCAGGCCCGCAAGCTCGTCGTCGAGATCAACTCCCAGGAGCGGAAGAAGAACGGCGACTGGGGCAAACCGCAGGCCCGCTCGGTCGCGGCCAGCCGGCCGGACGAACTGGTCGACCCGCTCGACCGGCAGCTGCTCGCCCTGCTCGGCGGGGCCGAACCGGGCGACGGCTACGGGTTTGGGTATTCCTACTACGGCTCCGGCGGCCTGCGGTACCGCGTCGCCGGGCCGGTGCTCGACGCGGTCCTGCCGCTGCTCGCCCGGACCGGCCGTGTCCGCCTCCGCCGGGTGCCGGACCGGCAGGGCGTGACGGAAGGCCTCACCCCCGACCTCGACCCCCCGTGGGAGCTGGCCGTCGGCGTCACGCGCGACGACGCCGGCAAGAACTGGGTCCTCGCCGGGAGCCTCCGCCGCGGCACCGACGTGCTGCCGCTCTCGCGGCCCGCGCTGATCGTGCCCGGGCTGGTCGTCTGGGACGGCCGGTTCGGCCGGTTCGACGACGCCGGGGCGTTCGCCTGGGTGGCGGCCCTGCGGCAGGCCGGGGCGATCACCGTCCCCGCGGAAGCCGGCGACGACCTGCTCGGCCGGCTGCTCCTGTTGCCGCGGCCGCCGCACCTGGACCTGCCCGACGAGCTGCGGGTCACCGCGGAAGCGGTCCCGCCCCGGCCGCGGCTGGTCGTCAAGGCGGCCAATTCCTCCTACGGGTCGCCGGCGCTGCTGGTCGACCTGTCGTTCGACTACGCCGGCGAGATCGTCCCCGCCGGGTCGCCGGGCCGCGGCGTCTTTCGGCCGGCCGGCCGGCGGTTCATCCCCCGCGACCCGGCGGCGGAGCGGGCGGCCGAGCAGGAACTGGTCCGCCGCGGCGTTCGGCTCGGCTGGACCGGCAAGCGCCAGACGCTCGAACTGACCCCGGCCGCCTTGCCGGGCCTGGTCCGCGACCTGGTCCCGGCCGGGTGGACGGTCGTGGCCGACGGGAAGGCCTACCGCCGCGGCGGCCGGTTCGACCTGGCGGTCCGGTCCGGACAGGACTGGTTCGACCTGACCGGGTCGGCCGACTTCGACGGTCGATTCGTCCCGTTCCCGCGGCTGCTCGACGCGCTCCGCCGCGGCGAATCGACGGTCGTGCTCGACGACGGCAGCCTCGGGCTGGTGCCGGAGGACTGGCTGAAGAAATACAGGTTGATCGCCCAGATGGGCACCGCCGCCGGCGACGCGGTCCGGTTCTCGAAGGCCCAGGTCGGGGTCCTCGACGCGCTGTTGGCGGCGCGGCCGGAAGTCACCTTTGACCGACAATTCGCCCGGGCCCGCGGTCAGCTCCGCAAGTTCGACGGGGTCAAGCCGGCCGCCCCGCCGCCTCGGTTCCGCGGGACGCTGCGGGGGTACCAGCGGGACGGGCTGGGCTGGCTCCGGTTCCTGCGGCGGTTCGGGTTCGGCGGCTGCCTGGCCGACGACATGGGCCTGGGCAAGACGGTCCAGGTGCTCGCCCTGCTGGCCGGCCCCCGCCGCGGGCCGGCCCTGGTCGTCGTCCCGCGGTCGTTGGTGTTCAACTGGAAGCGGGAGGCCGAACGGTTCACCCCCGCCCTGCGGGTGCTCGACCACACCGGCCCGGCCCGCGACCGGACCGGGGCACGGTTCAAGGACTTCGACGTCGTCCTGACCACCTACGGGACGCTCCGCAACGACGCGGCGACGTTCGCGGACGTGCGGTTCGACACCTGCGTGCTGGACGAGTCGCAGGCGGCCAAGAACGCCGCGACCGAGACGGCCAAGGCGGTCCGGGTGGTGCAGGCCGACCACCGGCTGGCGCTGAGCGGCACCCCGGTCGAAAACCACCTCGGCGAGTTGTGGACGCTGTTCGATTTCCTCAACCCCGGGATGCTCGGCCGGTCGATGCTGTCCGCCGCCGGGGCCGGGTCGGTCCGCAACCCGGACGCCGAGACCCGCGACCTGCTGGCCCGGGCGCTGCGGCCGTTCATCCTCCGCCGGACCAAGGACCAGGTGGCCAAGGACCTGCCGGAGAAGACGGAGCAGACGGTCTGGTGCGACCTGGAGCCGGCCCAGCGGCGGCTGTACGACGAGCTCCGGGACCACTATCGGCAGGCGCTCCTGGCCCGGGTGGCCGCGGTCGGGCTGGGGCGGTCGAAGATCCAGGTGCTGGAGGCGCTGCTGCGGCTGCGGCAGGCCGCCTGCCACCCGGGGCTGATCGACGCGGGCCGGACGGGCGAGTCGAGCGCGAAGCTGGACGTCCTGCTGCCGCAGCTCGCCGAGGTCACCGAGAGCGGCCACAAGGCGCTGGTGTTCTCGCAGTTCACGTCGCTCCTGGCGATCGTCCGGTCCCGGCTCGACGCGGACGGGGTGACTTACGAATACCTCGACGGCCGCACCCGCGACCGGGCCGCGCGGGTCGAACGGTTCCAGACCGACCCCGGGTGCAAGCTGTTCCTGGTCAGCCTGAAGGCCGGCGGGGTGGGGCTGAACCTGACGGCGGCGGAGTACGTGTTCCTGCTCGACCCGTGGTGGAACCCGGCGGTGGAGGCGCAGGCGATCGACCGGACGCACCGGATCGGCCAGACGCGGCCGGTGTTCGCCTACCGGCTGATCGCCCGCGAGACGGTGGAGGAAAAGGTGCTGGCGCTGCAGCAGGGCAAGCGGGAGCTGGCCGACGCCATCCTCGGCGGCGGCCGGGTGATCGCGGACCTGCGGCGGGAGGACCTGGAGCTGCTGTTGTCGTGACCGGCGGGCTACGGCAGGACGTCGGCAACCGGGACGCTGACGCCGGGCAGGGCGGCGAGGTCGAGCGTGTCGCCGCGGCGGCGGGGGTCGGTCGTCGCCCAGGTGCCATCGGGCCGGGGGCCGCGGTGGACCAGGACGGTGTCGGAGTTGAGGTCGATGATCCAGTACTCAGGGATGCCGTTGCGGGCGTAGAGCGGCCCCTTGACATTGCGGTCGTAGTCCAGCGACGTGTCGGCGACTTCGACCAGCAGGTAGACGTCTGCGGATTGCGGCTTGCCGGCCCTGTAGCTCCGCCGCCGGACCACGCTCACGTCCGGCTCGGGGTCCGACGTGTCGAGAACGACGGGGTTTTGGACGCGCACGCGGGCCACCCCCGCCAGGGCGAGCGTCAGAACGGAGTTCAGCAGATCGACGCACTCGCAATGGGGGTCGCCGATCGTCATGGCCGGCCACTCCTCAACGTCCCGTTGCTCGACCACGTCCGTCGGGCTGAGCAGTCCGGCCGCCCGCAGTCGCCGGAGTTCGCTGCGGGAGAACGGGTACCGTTCGATCAAGGCAGTACCCCGGTACGGGGCCGATCGGTATTCGCCTTTCACGACGACCTCTCCGTCGATGAGCTCGACCGGCAGATCCTCGGGGAGAATGGCGAGGTCGATGATGCGGTGGTACTCGTCCACCGTGAACCGGCGGTACTGCACGCCGAGTGGGGTTTTGACGACCATGGCCGACACCCTCGCATTGCGGGACGATGCCGATTCTACAGCCCAAACCGCGCCTGTCACAACCTCAGCCCTGGGCGGCCGCGACCACGTCCCGCACGCTTCCCGCCCCCAGCTCGGTCAGCGCCGCCGGCAGCCCGGCCGCCACCCGTTCCGCCGCCGTCGGGTCGTAGAAGTTCACCGTCCCCAGCTGCACCGCTGCCGCCCCGGCCACCAGAAATTCCATCACGTCGTCCACGGTCGCGATGCCGCCGACGCCGATCACCGGCACCGCCTTGGCCTTGGCGATCTGCCAGACGACTCGCAGTGCCAGCGGCTTGATCGCCGGCCCACTCAGGCCGCCGGTGACGTTCCCGAGCACCGGCCGCCGCCGCCGCCAGTCGATCGCCATGCCGACGAACGTGTTCACCGCCGACACCGCGTCCGCCCCGCCGTCGGCCGCCGCCTTGGCGATGCTCACGACGTCGGTCACGTTCGGCGTCAGCTTGGCGATCATCGGCAGCGGGCAGGCGTCGCGGCAGTCCCGGACGATGCGGCGGGTCACGGCCGGGTCGGTGGCGAAGTCGATCCCCCCGGCCACGTTCGGGCACGACAGGTTCAGCTCCACGGCCGCCAGCCCGGCGGCGTGCGGGGCGAGCTTGGCCGCCATCGCGACGAACTCGTCGGCCGTCTTGCCGGCGATGTTGGCGATCACGGCCGTCGGCAGCGTCCGCAGGTACGGCAGGTGGTGGGCGAGGAAGTGGTCCAGGCCGTCGTTATCCAGGCCGATGGCGTTCAGGAGGCCGCACGGCGTCTCGACGGTCCGCGGCGGCGGGTTGCCGATGCGGGGCTGGGCGGTGACGGTCTTGGGGATGACGCCGCCGAGCCTGGCGAAGTCCACGAGGCCGGCCATCTCCCGGGCGTAGCCGAACGTGCCGGACGCGACCAGGACGGGGTTGCGCAGCGTGAGCCGGCCGAGGGTGGTGGTGAGGTCGGGCATGGTGGGGGCATTGTAGC
>DASXAN010000590.1:0-20999 GCA_036406755.1 Gemmataceae bacterium | reverse complement strand
GAAAAGAAAAAATCTTATCTTCTTCTGATCTGCGTCCATCCGCGTTCATCTGCGGCTAATTCAAAACCATGATCCATGTTGCGGACCTGACCAAGACGTTCCACGACCCGAAGCGCGGCGAGGTCCACGCCGTCGATCACGTCTCCTTCGACGCCCGCGCCGGCGAGATCTTCGGCCTGCTCGGCCCCAACGGCGCGGGCAAAACGACCACCCTCCGCATCCTCTGTACCGTCCTGAAGCCGACCGCCGGGTCGGCCACCGTCGCCGGGTTCGACGTCGTCAAGCAGGCCGACCAAGTCCGCCACCACATCGGCTTCCTCTCCGCCAACACTGGCGTCTACGAGCGAATGACGGCGTGGGAGATGGTCGCCTACTACGGCCGGCTACACGGCCTGCACGGCCGCAAACTCCGTGACCGGATCGACGAGCTGTTCGCCCGCCTGAAGATGAACGACTTCCGCGACGTGATGGGCGGCAAGCTCTCCACCGGCATGAAGCAGAAAGTGTCGATCGCCCGGGCGCTGGTGCACGACCCGCCGGTGCTCATCTTCGACGAGCCGACGGCTGGGCTGGACGTGCTCGTGCAGCGGGCGGTGCTGCGGCAGATCGCCGCCCTGCGGGACGCCGGCAAGTGCGTCGTGTTCTCGACGCACATCATGCGCGAGGTTGAGAAACTCTGCGACCGCGTCGCGATCATGCACCGCGGGTCCATTTTGACCTGCGGAACGCTGAGCGAACTACGGGCCAAACACGGGCAGGACGATCTGGAAGAGCTGTTCTTTCAACTAGTTGGGGATGGCGAGGACGTTTCCGAGCCACCGTGATTCTCGCGCGCCTATCCGGCGTCCGGTTTGCATCGCCATACCGCGTATGCCAGAGTTACGGTGGGAAGGGGTGCGCCATGCTGGCACAGCCTGTCGCGCTGGTCACGGGAGCCAGCCGCGGCATTGGCCGCGGGATCAGCCAGGCCCTGGCGAAGAGCGGCTACGCGGTGGTGATCAACTATGCCGGCAACGAAGCCGCCGCCCGCGAGGCGCAAGCCACACTCGGCGAGGTTGAATCGCTGCTCTGCCAGGCGGATGTCGGCTCGGCCGGCGACCGGGATCGTCTCGTGGACACCGTGCTGAGTCGGTGGGAGCGGATCGACGCCCTCGTGAACAACGCCGGCATCACCTCGCCCGGCCGCAAGGACATCCTGGACGCGACAGAGGACGGCTGGGACCGGGTGATGGCGGTCAACCTGAAGGGGCCGTACTTCCTCACGCAACGGGTGGTGCGGGAGATGATCCGACTCCGCGACCAGCTCGTGCACCCGACGGTGGTCAACGTGTCGAGCCTGTCGGCCGAAACGGTGTCGGTCAACCGGGGCGACTACTGCGTGTCCAAGGCCGGCTTGAAGATGCTGACGCAGCTGTGGGCGGCCCGGACGGCGGAGTACGGCATCCGCGTGTACGAGGTGCGGCCCGGCGTCATCACCACGGACATGACAGCCGGGGTCAAGGACAAGTACGACCGGCTGATCGCCGAGGGGCTGACGCCGATCGGCCGGTGGGGGACGCCCGACGACGTCGGCCGGGCGGTGGCGGCCCTGGTCACCGGGCAGATCCCGTACTGCACCGGGGACACGATCAACATCGACGGCGGGTTTCACATCCGCCGGCTCTAGCGACGCGCCGCGGGGAGGGAGACATGCACCGGGCGGCCGAACAGGTCCTCAGCGACGTGCTCCAGAAGTACGGCTCGACCGCCTGCGACACGCCGCAGATGCTCGAGACGCTGCTCCGTAAGCACGGCCGGGCGTGCCCGCACGAGGTCGGCATCCTGACGGCGGCCATGCGGTGCGGCATCGTCGGCCAACTCCGCTCCGACAAGACGATCGACCCGGAGTCGCTCGCCCGCCTGCTGGTCGTCAGCGCCCACGTCCCACAGGCCCAGGCCGAATGGGCCGTGGCCGCCTGGTCCGGTGCCATCGCCCGCGCCCCGGCCCGCGTCGCCGACCCGTCCAAGGCCGCGCCGCCGGTCCGCACCGGCCCGGTTTCGGCGGCCCGGGCGGCAGCCGTCCTCGCCCTGGCCGCCGCCACCGGCGTCATCGCCGTCTTCGTCTTCGGCCGCTGAACGCGCCTCACGTTGTCCGCCCGTGCACCCCGCATAGACTACCCACACCGGCTCCCGAATCGGCCGGCGGCGCGGCGTCGCCGCCCGCGGGGTCTGGTTGGCACCCTTGTCGCGCACCGGAGGTCCGCATGGCGTTCACACTCCCCCCCCTGCCGTACCCGGCCGACGCCCTGGAGCCGTCGATCGACAAGATGACGATGGAAATCCACCACGACCGACACCACAAGGCCTACGTGGACAACCTGAACAAGGCCCTGGAGTCCGCGCCCGACCTGCAAAACAAGTCGATCGAGGACCTGCTCCGCGGCATCAAGAGCGTCCCGGCCAACATCCAGACGGCCGTGCGGAACAACGGCGGCGGCCACGCCAACCACAGCATGTTCTGGGAGATCATGGGCCCGAAGGCCGGCGGCTCCCCGACCGGCGACCTGGCCCAGGCGATCAACTCCACCTTCGGCGGGTTCGACCAGTTCAAGGCGAAGGTCAGGGAGAACGCCCTGGGGCAGTTCGGCAGCGGCTGGTCCTGGCTGGTGGCCGGCGGCGACGGCAAGCTCCAGGCGGTCAAGACGCCCAACCAGGACTCGCCCTACATGGACGGCCAGACGCCGCTGCTGGGCATCGACGTGTGGGAGCACGCCTACTACCTGAAGTACCAGAACAAGCGGGCCGACTACGTGGACGCCTGGTGGAACGTGGTCAACTGGAACGCCGTCGCCCAGCGGTTCGCCAAGGCAAAGAAGTAATCTGGGGATGATCTCGATCGCCCGCCCAGGCCGCCGGGCGGGCGCTTCCATGCGCTCTTGACACGGTCCGCCGGCCGGCTATTGTCCCGCCCTCCGAAGGGTCTTGGGGGGCGTTCGGCGATGCGCACAAGCTGGCTAACCGGGGCGGGACTGGCTGTGGTGCTTGGCGGTGCCCTCGGCTGCAGCACGTCCCGCGGCCTGGACCTGCGGACGCCGAT
This sequence comes from Gemmataceae bacterium, assembly GCA_036406755.1. Lineage (GTDB taxonomy): Bacteria > Planctomycetota > Planctomycetia > Gemmatales > Gemmataceae > DASXAN01. The sequence continues at coordinate 17,923 of DASXAN010000590.1, read as the reverse complement.
GCCGGAACAGTACGCCCTGCCGCCGGCGGACGACGCCAGGTTCAGTCAGCCGGTCAGTTATCCGAAGGAAGTGCTGAATCAGGAGCCGGTCAAGGCGACACCCCAAGGCAAGCTGCCGAGTCAGCAACCGGCTATTGCCCCGTCGGGTGGCATGGGTCGCGGCATGACGCCGGGCGGGTTCTAGCGCGCGATTTCGTTCGGGCTGGCGAGCGGCGGGGCTTGTCCCCGCCGTCTTGAAACCCGGCGGGGACAATCGCCGCCGCTCGCCCGGCTTATCGCGCGTACCAAGCGATCAGTTTCGCCAGCTCGCCGCGAGCCGCCAGCAGGCGGACGCTCAGCCGCTGCCGGCGGGTGCCGAGCAGGCGGTTGTAGCCGAAGTTGTCGTCCACTATCCGCAGCGCCTGGGCGATTGCCTGCTCCCGCGGCCGGTCCTGGAACATCCGCGCCAGCCACATCGTCGCCGGGAACGTCAGCAGCAGCGACTCGAACCCCTCCCAGAAGCCGGCGTTGAAGTTGGTCGGGCCGAAGAACTGGTACGACTCGACCTTCAACCGGTAATACCGCCCCAGCAGCCGCTCGGACGCCTCCGGCAGCGGTCCGGCCGGCTCCTCCAGCCGTTCGAACGTCGCCTCGGGCAACAGGCCGTGGACCCGGGGGACCTGCCCGGTGCCGCGGGCGAACCGCCACGCCGCCGCCAGCAGCGCCACCCGGCCGTACTTCGAGATGCCCTGCCGCGGCCCAGTGTCCCGGCGGGCGTACACGGCCACCGCCTGCCGGAACAGGATGCGGCCGACCCAGCCCGGCGGCGCGACCTTCGCCGGTTCGTGCTCGATGTCGGTCAGGGTGTTCGTCACCAAGTCCAGGAACTCGCCAAGTCGCTTCCCGGACACCTTGTCGAACTTCGCCTGCCGGCAGACGGCCGACAGCGCCAGGCACTGGCGCAGGCGGTATTCGATCGGCTCATCGGACCGGCCGAGGATCGTCAAGAGGGCGCGCGCGAACTGTTCGACGTCGGACCAGGGCACGCGCTGCCCCGCCTGGAGCGGCGGCGGGGCGGTAGACCGATCCTTGACGCCCTCCCGCTCCTCCAGCCCCTGGCCGTAGGCCCGCAGGTCGTCGCGGTGGGCGGACACCGGCCGGCCGAGGTTGTCGGTGACGGACGGGCAGGCGAAGCGGATGCCGACCCGCCAGTGGTCGCCGGCCGGGTTGAGCGTGAACGGGTAGACCTGGCAGGCGAGCGGCTTGGCCGGGCCGCCGAACTTGGCGTGGATGCGGCACCGCCCCTGCTCGTTAAGGAACACGCAGGCGTCGTCGCCGGGCCGGGTGTTCAGCCGCCACCGCCGCCGCCACCACGGCCCGGTGCGAACGAACAGCGGCGTACCACCCACGGCCGGGTCGTCCTCCCAACCCTGGGCCAGGATCCGCTGCCGCTCCGCCTCGGTGACGTGGACTTCGTACTCGCGGCAGCATTCGCCGCAGCCGTGGCAGTCCCAGTTCTGAATGACGGGCAGGTTCCGCACCGGCCAGGGCATGACAGTCTCCCGGGGCGTCAGCGGCCGGCGGTGGGCCGCTGGCCGGGATTGGCGGGCAGGGCCAGGCTGCCCAGCCAACCGCCCAGCGTCGCCATCAAGAGCACCTGAACGCCCTGGATCAGCACGGCGGCCGGACTGCCGTCCGGGACCGCGGCGCCCAGCAGCCAGGCCCGGACCTCCTGCCCCGGCATGGGAACGTCCCAGGCGGACTGGGCAGCGATCAGGAACGCCGCGGTCGGCAACCCGACCCAGAACCCGTAGGCCGCACCGCCGCGGGTGACCGCACCGGCGATGGCCCCGCCCATCACCTGGGCGACCAGTGCGATCTCCCAGGTGATGAACTGAGACTGCATCTCGCGGCCGGTCCCGCCGCCCACGACGATGACCAGGTCGCGGATGAGCCGCGCCCCCAAAGTCCCGGCGATCGCCGCCCCGATGCCGATCAGGATGCGGAGCCACGGGACCGGCTGCCTCACGACCCGGGCCGGGCGGTCGGGCAGGACCGTCGTCAACGCCTCCTGGGCGTTCCGCCCGTCCCCGGTGAGCGGCGGCAACTCCGGGGCCGGCTGCCAGATGCGGCTGCCGACCGCCCCGCCGACAGTGCCGACGAATACGTTCAGCAGCGGCTGGCCGTACCAGGTGGCCTCGTCCGACGACCGGCGGAACAGCAGGTGTAGGCCGAGCAGCAGGGCCGCGTTCAGTACGCCGAGCGCCGCGCCGAGGACCGCTCCATGTCGCCGACCGGCGGCCGCTACCATTCCGCCGGCAAACAAGGCCGTCGCCCCGAGCGCCTGTTGTGTGATCAGGCCGGTGAGCGGTCCGTCCCAATAGGCCTCGATGGCCGCCACGCCGCCATGAGCCAACAGCCACGCATCCACGAGGTGACGCAGGGCGTAGTACAGCCCCTGGGCGAGGAGCAGGCCGATGATCAACCCGTTGGCCGGCAGGTCATCCAGGCCCGTGTCGGCCGTCGCCGGCGGTACGGCCCCCTCAGCGTCGGACGTCCGAACGCCGCAGTGCGGACACAGCAAATGGGACGTCTTCCCGCGGCACCGCGGGCAAACCCGTTCCATGAACGACCTTGGCGAGTGGGGGAGGGACGGTGGCCTCACATCCAGTATAGACTGCGGCCGCACGGCGGAACAAGGCAACTGCTCCGCCGGAGACGGGTTCGGGCCCAACGTGGGGTCGGTCAGGTCGAGGGGCGCCGCCGGAACCAGCGGCGGGTGGCAGCGATCATCCGCCCGACCCGCCGGACGGCCGCCACGACTCGGTGCGGGCCGACGGCGGGAGCGATGCGAGCGGACGACGGGGCGGGCAGGTTGTGGATCGTCGAGCGAGCCCCGCGCTGGATCGGACTGGTGGGCGGCTCGGCCCGCTGGGCCGCCCGGCTCAACCGCGGCATCTCCGACTCCGGCGGGGGCGGGATCGGCGTCACCGTCCACGGGTCCAGGGCGGCGGCCACCTCGGCCGGCGTCTGGTAACGGTCGGCCGGGTCCTTGGCCAACATCCGATCGATGACCCGGGCGACGCCGGCCGGAACGTCCGGGCGCACCGCCGTCACCGGCTCGGGACGGTGCAGGCGGTGGTAGAGCAGCTTCTGGGCGACCGTCCCGTCCTTGAACGGGCTGCGGCCGGTGAGCAGGAAGTAGAACGTCACGCCGAGGCTATAAATGTCTGCCCGGATGTCGGCCGCGTGGCTGTTGGCGGCCTGCTCGGGGGCGAGGTAGTCGGCGGTGCCGATGAGCGCCCTCACGTCGAGCTTGCGGGTCAGGTCGTCGCTGGCGTCGTGGAAGAATCGGGCCAGGCCGAGGTCGAGGATCTTGACCAGGCCCGACCGGTCCAGCAGCAGGTTCGCGGGCTTGATGTCACGGTGGACCAGTCCGGCCCCGTGCGCGTGTTGCAAGCCGCAGGCGGCCTGCCGGACGTAGTGGCACGCCCGTTCGACCGACAGCGGCCCGCACCGGCTGACGATGTCCTGGAGGCTGGAGCCGTCGACATACTCCATCACCAAAAAGTGCAGCGGAGCCCGGCCGGAGTCGTCCCGGTCGATGTCGTGGGCGCGGACGATGTTCGGGTGGTCCAGGGCGGCGGATGCCCGGGCCTCGCGGAAGAACCGTTCCAGGCAAATCGAGTCGGTGGCCTTGTCCGCGGGCAGGACCTTGATGGCAACCCGCCGACCCATGCGGGTGTGTTCGCACAAGTAGACGCGGCCCATGCCGCCGGAGCCGAGGTGCTCGAGCAGCTTGTACTTGCCACAGATGGCGAAATTCCGCCACCTGCCGCGCAACAGCTGGTCGGCCTGCAGGTTGGTCAGCACCCCGTCGCGGATCATGTGGTCGGCGAGCTCGCGCGGGGATGTGGGCGGAGCGGCAGCCGCACGGCGCTCGAAGTCCTCCAGCGCGGACCGGTCGGCCACGCCGCTCTTGCGGACCAGCGCGAGCAGATCGTCGGCCGTACACGGGGCGGGCATGCGCGAGCCTTCCACGGGGCTGCCGGGCACCCGACGGGCGAAACGGATCGGGGCGTGCGCTACACGGGCGGCGGTTGACAACCGCTCGCCGGCTTCGCGCCGAGGCGGACGGGTCGTCGTGACGAGCGGGGGCAGTCCATAACCGCACCGCGGGGCGTGACCCACGTCCGCGCTCGGTTGGCGCTCCTGCGAGTTCTCTAGTGTGACGAACGTCGGTACGGGTTTCAAGAGCCCGCGCTACGGTCCTCGGGGTGCCTACTGAACACCTGACAAGGTCCGGCTTGGTCAAACCTCGTACTGTGTCGAGTGCAATCAGGCGACTCGGTCCGTCACCGCGGTCCCGGACTTTTTTGTCCGGTGTCGCATTCGTGTCCTATGCTTGCATGAACTATCGGTGGCAAAGCCGGTTGCGCGGGCGGCACCGCGCGGCCCGCGACCCGCCCGGCCGTCCGTTCCGGCCGGCGACTGCCCAGGCCCCCTCGAGGTCCACGGTCATGCGACCGCCGCGCCGCCACCGATCCGCGGAGCGGGTGCCGCGGCCTCAGTCGTCTCGCGTTCGGCCCGGGGCTGCCGCCGTCGAGTTCGCCGTCGTCCTGCCGCTCATCTTCCTACTGCTGCTGGGGACCTGGGAGGTGGCCCGGTTGGTGCAGGTTCACGCCATCCTCAGCAACGCCGTGCGGGAGGGGGCGCGACTCGCCGCCCAGGGCCAGACCATCAACCTGACCGGTGCGTACACGCAGATCCTCGTGTCCGACACGGACCCGAACACGCCGGACGTCACGTCGGCCGTCATGAACTACGTCCGTCACGCCGACCCGTATTACCGCGGCGGGACCGGCATCAGCACCGACGGCATGACCGTGACGTTCACGTTCGTTGACTCAGCCGGCAACCCGGTCGCCTCCCCGACCCAGCCGTGGCAGGGGACCAAGGGGCAGCGGTTCCGGGTGACGGCGACGCTGCCGTACAGCAACTTCCGCTGGACGACGCTGAACCTGCTCGGCGTCAAGTCGATCTCCGCCACCGCGGACTGGGCGTCGATGATCGACGACCCGTTCCAGGTGAATACCACCCTGCCGACGTGGGACCCGCTGCCGTGAGGGACACCGCCGTGAGACGCGCGCGCCGGCCCGCGGGCCGCCGGGGGGCGACGGCCGTCGAGACGGCCGTCGTCATCACCGTCGCCCTGCTGTTCATCTTCGGCATCCTCGAGTACGCCCGGCTGGTGTACTTCTTCCACGTCGCCGACAACGCCGCCCGGGAAGGCGCCCGCTACGCCGTCGTCCACACCGGGGACGGGACGACGACCGCCCAGGTGCAGGCGGTGGTCACGGCCGCCATGGCGGGCCAGCAGTCCAGCCTGTCGGCCGGAACGTTCACCGTCAGCGTGTACAGCGCCGATCCGAACACCGGCGCCGCCGTCGCCAATACCGCCTGGACCGACGCCCCGTTCGGCGGGTCCATCGCGGTCGAGGTCAAGGGCACGTACAAGTTCATCCTGCCGACGTTCCTGCGGTTCAGCGGGCCGACCATGCCGGTCAAGGTGCGGTCGCTGATGACGAGCGAGGCCAACTGAGGCGAACACGGGGGCGCACATGCCGCGACTGAACCGCCACCAGCCGCGCGGCGGCTCGATCCTGCCGCTGCTGGTCATCTGCCTGATCGCCCTGATGGGTATGATCGCCCTGGCCATCGACGTCGGCATGGTCGCCGTCGCCCGGACGCAGGCCCAGGACATCGCCGACCTGGCCGCACTGGCTGGGGCCCGCATGTTCACCGGGGACGCCAGCAACGCCTCGAACCTGAACAACGTCGTCACCGCCGTCACCGCGGCCAAGGGCGCCGCCGACAACAACACGATCCTCGGCCGGGCGGTGACCCAGGCGATGGTTGGCACCCGGACCGGCGTCTACACCTACGACGCGGCCAACCAGCGGTTCACGGCCAGCTTCCCCAACGCCCCCGGCGCGGACGCCTGGAGCGTCATGGAGGTGACGCTCACGACCACCACGCCGACCTACTTCGGCCGGGTGTTCAACATCAGCTCGTTCAACGTGAAGGCAAAGGCCACGGCCGCCCACCGGCCGCGGGACATCGCCCTGATCCTCGACTTCTCCGGGTCGATGAAGTTCGGCACCCAGTCGGCGTTCTTTACCGGCGACTACAACGACCTGGAGGGCAGTCTCAACCCGGACACCGTTTACCCGAGGTTCGGCCACTACTACGACATGTCCCAGCGGCCGCCGGCCGCCGGCACAACCGGGCCGACGGGCAACGGCACCGGCTACAACCCGATGCAGCGGACGATCCTGTTCGAGGATTCCGGTGGGGAGACGCACGCGGCCAACAACCTGACGACGACGGCCAACGGCGGCCCGCCGGTCATCCAGGACTTCCTGACCGTCTACAACGGCGGCCGGGTCAACGCCTTCCACCAGCCGGCGACCGGGACGTGGAGCTCCGCCCGGCTCCCCGTCTGCACGCCAGCCCCGGACAACTTCCAGGACCAGTCGGACAGCCCCGTCACATACGCCGGCGACAAGTGGCCGCGGAAGAACGAGAAGACGTTCGGGAACCAATGGGCGGCTACCGTCCTCGAGTACAAAAAGGGCAGCAATTCCAAGACCTTCCCCGACAACCATCAGAAGAACGACGGCCTGTCCGGGGGGACCACGCCCTGGGAGGGCACCGGAGACACGTACGGCTACGGCAAGACCTTCAAGGGCTATTCGATGGGCCCGGGTTACTACGGCAAGACGTTCTGGATGTGGCCGCCCGACCCGCGCTGGGGCGGCGGCACGCAGGCCCCGGACCCGACGAAGATCAGCCCGTCCGACCCGAAGAAAGACGTCTACGGCAACTACATCTGCGACTGGCGGAAGCGGTTCTTCTGCTACGCCGCGTCCGGCGGCGGCCCGAATTACGCCAGGCCCCTCGACGACAACTCCGTACTGTTCGACAGCCGCGGCTACATCCGGCAGCCGTCGAGCGGCGGGTACGCGGTCAACTACAAGGCCATCCTGTCCTGGCTGAAATCCGGCCCCCAGGTGCTGCCGCCAAACCTCCGCGCCGGCCGACTGCTGTACTACGACGCCATCCCGTCCGACATTCCGCCGACCGGCGGCGACCTGAACCAGTGCTTCTGGCGGGACTACATCGACGCCGTCCTCGGCATCGACGGCTACGCCGGCGGCCGCACCTTCTACGGCAAGGAGCCGGCCGGGTGGGGCACGGTGAAGGTCACGCCGAAGGCGAGCCTGTACAACGGCGGGTCCGGCAGCTTGGCCCCGTACATGATGTACCTCGACAACCCGATCCGGCCGCGGGCCCACTTCTGGTTCGGCCCGCTGACCATGTGCATGTTCCTGACCACGGACAACATGGGCCGCGACAACATGTGGCCGGGCACCTGCCACGAATCGCACTGCTGGCAGCTCAAGGCCGCGGTGAACTCGGCCCTGGACGACATCAAGAACAACCACCCGAACGACTGGGCGTCGCTCATCTTCTTTTCTGACGAGGACAGCTTCGCCACGCCGCGCGTCACCCTCGGCCGCGACTACTCGAAGATGAAGAACGCCTTGTTCTTCCCGTTCAGCCTGCTCGACGTCCTGGGCGATCCCAGTCAGGAGGTCCGCCCGTACCAGTATTCCAGTAGCCGGAATGACATTTCCTACACCGGCGGCGGTGACGTGCCGAACGCCCGCGGTGCGACCTGCTCGCACATGGGCTTCCAGGTGGCCTACAACCAGTTCAGTACGGCCAACGGCTACAGCGGCCGGCACGGGGCGTCGAAGGTCGTCATTTTCGAGACGGACGGGGTGCCGAACACGTACTGCGATGGCAACTTTCAAAACAACGGCCCGTACAAGTCCCTGTACGGGGGCAACATCACCAGCACCCACTACGTCGGCAACAACGACCCCGCGGCCACGGACCCGGCCGTGGCGGTCGTGACGCAGATTTGCGGCCTGGACACGGCGTCGAATCCGGGCTACTCCACGACCCGGAACCCGGCCCGCGTCCACGCCGTCGCCTTCGGCGACCTGTTCGAGACGTCGAACCCGACCCGCACGGCCGCCCTCGCCTTCCTCCTGCGGGTGCAGAAGGCCGGCCACACGTCCGCGTCAACAGACTCGTCGATTGAAAGCTACAAGATCATCACCGGGGATTACAACACCCGCATCTCCAACCTCCGCCAGGCGCTGGAGCGGATCATGCAGTCGGGCATCCAGGTGTCGCTGATCCAGTAGCAACGGCTGCGGCCCGATGGTATCGTGGTTGGGCCGTAGGGACCACGCCCTCACCACCGATCACCCGAATGACACTCCCGTCCATCCTGTTCGCCGTCCGCTGGCTCGTCCGGGACACGCTCCGCCAGGCCCGTGCGTCGGGCGTGACCGCGGCCATGCTCCTTGTCACCGCCGTCTGCACCCTGCTGTGCCTGACCGTCTCGGTCCGCGGTGACCGGCCGCCACTACCGACCGGGCCGGGAGAACCCCCCAACCTTCTGCCGCCGTCGGAGGCGGTCAAGCATTCGCCAAGGGACCTGGAGGGGATCGACGTCCCGGCCGGCGAGTTGACTCTCCTGTTCGGCGCGTTCCGCGTGCCGCTCACCCGCACCCGCGGCGAGGACGTCCGGTTCGTGGAGGCGGTGCTCGCGGGCGGCGTCGCGGACACGGCCGGGGTGTTACTCGCCCTGGTGTGGACGGCCGGGTTCCTGCCCACGTTCCTCGACCCGGCGACGGCGAGCGTGCTGCTGGCCAAGCCGGTGCCACGGTGGGCGGTGCTGGTCGGCAAGGCGGCCGGCGTGCTCGTCTTCGTCGGCGGACAGGCGCTGCTGTTCGTCGCGGCCGTCTGGACAGCGCTCGGCCTCCGCACCGGCGTCTGGGACGGCAGCGTGTTCGCCGCGGTCCCGCTCCTGCTATTCCACTTCGGCTGCTTCTACGCGGTCTCCGCCCTGCTGGCGGTGACGACCCGCAGCACGGTCGCCAGCGTCCTGGGGACGGTGGCCGTTTGGTTCGGCTGCTGGTGGGTGAACTACGCCCGGCACGTCGCCGTCACCGGCGGGGACACGGCCGGGGCGGGGTTCGCCGTGCTCAACGCCGGCTACTGGGTGCTGCCGAAGCCGGCCGACCTGGGGGTGGTCCTAGTGGACGCGCTGGGGGCGCGCGATTGGTTTGTGCAGGTGCCGGTCCTGAAGGCGGCGGCGGAGCAGGGGGCGCTGGTGCCGGAGCTGTCGCTGCTCACGTCGTGCCTGTTGCCGGTCGTGGCGGTCGCCGTGGCGACGTGGCGATTGGCCCGGGCGGACTATTGACGGGACGGCGAGGCTCCTGCCGCGACGGCTGCGCTCGCGGCTCGGCAGGAGCCTCGCCCTCCCGCCAGGGTCTTACGGCGGCGGCAAGGCCGGGCCGTCGTCCGGAACGGTCGGCGGCTTCGGCGGGGCGTCGTTACGGCTTGCGGCGGGCTGCCGCAGCGCCGGGTTCGCCGGAATGAAGTTGGGCGGACTCGGCGCCGCGGGCGGCTGCCGCGACGCCGTCGCCCCGGACGGCGGCGCGACCGGCGGTGCGGCCAGCGGCGGCTCCGGCGTCTCGCGGACGTTGCCCGGTTGCCGCCGTTGGCCGCCGCGGTCGGCCGGCTGCCGAGGCATGGCCGCCGGACTCGACGGGCCGGGCGGTGCGGCCACGGCCGGGTCCGTCGTGGCGCCCATCGCCGGTGCGTCGGGCGCCTTGCCGCCGCGGTAGCCGACGAGGTGGTACTGCCACAGCGCCTGGCGGGCGGCCAGCCGAACCCGCGCGGCAGCGTCGTTGTTCTGCGCCTGCTCCAGGGCGTAGCCGGCCTGCTGGGAGATCGGCCGGAGCTTGCCGAGGCTGGTGGCCGCCTCCGCCCGCACCGCCGGACTGGCGTCCCGCCCGAGGGCGTCGATGAGGGCGGTGACGAGGTTCGGGTGGGCCTTCGGGTCGTACTGCCGCAGTTCCTCGGCCGCGGCCGCCCGCTGGGCCTCGTCCGTACTGGTCTTCAACTGTACTGTTAACTCGGGCACGCGGGTGGCCGGGTCCGGCTTGGTCTTGCGGGAAAGCAGGCCGGCCGGCGCCGGCGGGGCGAGGGCCGCCAGGACCAGCGGGACCAACAGGGTGCGACTCCACGACATCGTCTGACTCCGTGATGGTGCCGGCCGGCGGCACGCGGGGCGGGCCGCCGCCGGGGTCGGGAGTGTCCGACTCCCGGTCTGTTGCATCGGCCGGCCGATCCCCCGGCATCGGCCCGTCTTCACCCACCCTCCCGGTCCGCTCGCGGCCCGGCCGGGCAATTCCGCTACAGGTCGTGCGCCGCGCATCCGCCGCCCCGGCCGGGCGGACGGCGCATCCCGACGAGGCGGTATCGATGTCCCTGGCCGGTCGGATCGTTGTGTTCGCGGCGATCGTCCCGCTCGCCGCGGCGGTCCGGGCCAACCGGTCGACCAGCCTCATCCACGCGACCGTCTGGGCCGTCGTCGCCTGGGCCGGCTGGCTCGCCGCCGCGACAAGTGAGGCGGCTGCGGCGTCCCATGTGGCACTGGTGCTGACCGGATGTGCCGGCGTTGCCGTGCTGGGGGCGCGGCGGCCGGGCGCGGCGGCGTGGAACTTCGTCGTCCTGGGCCTGCTGGTGGTCCTACTGCTGCCGCTGTTGGAGGCGGCCGCGCTGAACACGCCGTTGCACCCCGGCACGTTCCGCACGGTCTTCCTGGCCGTCCTGCTCGGCACGACCGTCATGAATTACCTGCCGACTCGGCTCGCCGCCGCGGCGGTGCTCCTCGGAGTCGGCTGTGGCTGGCAACTGGCGGACGTGCTCGGCGGTCGGGCGGGAAATGAGGTCGCCGCCGGGTGCGTCGGCTTGGCGACGTGGTTCGGCTGGCTCGGCTGGCGGGCGACGCCAAACAGGGAGTCGGCGGGTGACCGACGGTGGCGCGACTTCCGCGATCGTTACGGCTTCGTCTGGGGCCAGCGGGTGCGCGACCAGTTCAATCGCGCGGCGGTGAACGCCGGCTTGGCGTGTGAGTTGCGATGGACCGGCTTCCACCCGCAGTGCGGAGCGGCCGCTCAAGAGCTGCTCGAGGCGCTTACGAAACGCTTTTGTTAGAAGGCCGCTTGCGGCTGAGCGGTCAATCGCTCAGCCGCAAGCGGCTTACTAGCACTTCCGCACGACGCCGACGAGGACGCCCTCGATGCGGACGTCCTTGCCCGGCTCCACGACGATCGGGGCCATCGTCCCGTTCTCCGGCCGCAGCTCGATCTGTTGGTTGCGGCGGTAGAACTTCTTGAGCGTGTACTCGCCGTCCACCACGGCCACCACCCGCTCGCCGTTGGCCGCCATCTCCTGCTTGCGGATGACGACGTAGTCGCCGTCGGCGATGTGGTTGTCGATCATCGACTGGCCCCTGACCTGCAGGACGAACGTCCCCGGGCCGGCGAACAGGTCGTGCAGGTTCAGCCGCTCGTCCTGGGCCTCGGCCTGGATCGGCGAGCCGGCCGCGACGAGCCCCTTGAACGGCAGGCCGATCTTCGACGCTGGCTTGTGCGTCAGCCGGATCGCCCGGGCCGAGTTGCCGTCCCGGATGATATAGCCCTTCTTCTCCAGCGCCTTCAAGTGGCACATCACCCCGTTCGGGGACTTGATCTCGAACTCCTTGCCGATGTCGCGGATCGTCGGCGGGTAGCCGAGGTCGTCGATCCGCTGGCAGATGAAGTCGTAGATCCTCTGCTGCTTCGGGGTCAACGAGGCCGTTTCCGCCATGGCTGTCGCCCTCTGTATGATGATGCTCGGTTGTGGACTGTTCGGTGGTTGCTGCCGCTGACCGGAATCGTGCCGGTCAGCGCCCGTACATGCCCGTGTACTGGAGTATATTGTACCTCCGTACACAACGGAAGAGAAAATTTGAACATTTTCGCGCGAAATCCGGTATTCTCGGCTATTGAAGCCGGACCGGGCCGGGAAGGGGCGGGGCGGTGACGAGCGAATTGAGGCCGACTTTCTGTCACCTCCTGGCCGGCCTGGTCGATCAGCGGGGCCTGTCCGCCGGACAGGCTCGCGAACTGTTTGAAGCTCTGTTCGACGGCCGTTGGGGCGATTCCGAAGCCGCGGCGGTACTCGTGGCGCTGCGGATGAAAGGGGAGACGGCGGCCGAGCTCGCCGCGGCCGCCCGCGCACTGCGGGCCCGCATGGTGCGGCTGCCGACCGGCGGGCAGGACGTGCTCGACACGTGCGGCACCGGCGGCGACGGGTCCGGCACGTTCAACATCAGCACGGCCGTCGCCTTCGTGGCGGCCGGGGCCGGCGTGCGGGTGGTCAAGCACGGCAACCGGGCGGCGTCCGGCCGGACCGGCAGCGCCGACGTGTTGCGGGAGCTGGGACTGCCGGTCGAGGCCGGCCCGGAGTGGGCGGCCCGGTGCTTGCGAGAGGTCGGCCTGGCGTTCTGCTTCGCCCCGCACTTCCACCCGGCGATGACCCGGCTGGCGGACCTGCGGCGGCGGCTCGGGGTGCGGACGATCCTGAACTGCCTCGGCCCGCTGGCCAACCCGGCCGGGGCGGCGTACCAGCTCGTCGGCGTCGGCCGGCCGGACCTGCTCGACCCGGTCGCCGGGGCGCTGGCCGAGCTGGGGTCGCGGCGGGCGCTGGTGATCAGCGGGTTGGACGGGTTCGACGAGGTGAGCTTGTCAGGGCCGACCCTGGTCCGCGACGTCCGGTCCGGGCACGTTTCGGCCCACGAGTGGAAGGTGGACGACTTCGGCATGGACCCGTGCCGGACGGAGGACCTGCAGGCAACGGACGCGGCGGAAAGCGCGGCCCTGATTGGAGGAGTCCTCGCCGACCGGCCCGGGCCGGCCCGGCGGGTCGTCGTCGCCAACGCCGCCGCGGCGCTGCTGGCCGCGGACCGGGTCGGATCGCTCCGCGAAGGGGTGGCGGTCGCGGACGCGACCATCCGCACCGGCCTGGCGCGGCAGGTGCTCGAACGGCTGCGGGCCTGCGGGTGACGGCACGGCGGCCCGGAAAGGATGCACGTATGCCTCAGCGAGTGGTGCTGATCGCCGACCCGGGGATCGACACGGCGTTCGCCGTCGCCCTGGCCCTCAACGACCCGGCCCTGGACGTGGTCGGCCTGCTGGCGACGCCGGGGAACGTGCCGGCCGAGCAGGCGACCCAGAACGTCCACATCCTGATCGAGCAGCTCGACCCGCCCCGCTGGCCCCGCCTCGGGGCCGCCCCGCCGATCATCTACGATTCCGACGGCACGGACCTGCACGGCCCCGGCGGCCTCGGCGGCGTCACCTTCCCGTGCGTCAAGAAGCACACGCCGGTCGCCAGCGACAAGCAGCTCGTCGAGCTCGTCCACGAGTTCCCGCGGCAGGTGACGGTCGTCAACCTCGGGCCGCTGTCCGTGCTGGCCCACGCCCTGGACCGCGAGCCGGAGCTGGCGACGCTGGTCGAGCGGATCGTCTGCCTGGGCGGCGCCTGGCACGAGCCGGGCAACGCCTCGGCCGTGGCCGAATTCCACTTCGCCTGCGACCCGGCCGCCGCCCGCCAGGTGCTCAAGTGCGGCGCGCCGATCACGCTGATCCCGCTCGACGTGACCCGCAAGGTCGTGTATTCGCCGACCGACCTGCTGGAGTTGCCGGCGCCGCGGTCGCGGACGTGCCAGTTCCTGCGGCAGATCGTGCCGTTCGGCATCCGGGCGACGGCCAACCGCTACGGCGTGGAGGGGTTCCACCTGAAGGACGTGCTCGGGGTGATCGCCCTGACCCGGCCGGCGGCGCTGACGACCCGGCACCTGCCGGTCGACGTGGAGACGCGGGGCGAGCTGACGCGAGGTATGATTGTCGTGGACGCCCGGGTCAACGCGCCGGAGAAGCCGAACGTCCATCTGGGGGTCGGCGTCGACGTCAGCGCGGTCCACGAGTACATCGACGAGACGTTGGGTCGGGCGCCGTGAGCACTGAGCCGCTTGCGGCTAAGCGGGGCGAGCGCTCGCCCCGCTTAGCCGCGAGCGGCGGAAACTGGAGTCGGCGATGAGACTCGCCTTGTTGGTTTCGGTCGCCATCGCGACGGCCCTCCCCGCCGCCCCGCCCGTCTCGCTCCTGTCCGGCTCGGCCAAGGACGAGCTCGCCGGCGACCTCCGCGGGCTGCTCCTCCAGCACCTGCCCCAGCCGCTGTACGAGAAGGAGAACAACTGGGGCCACCAGGAGATGGTCAAGCGCCGCCACATCCGCGGCCGACTCCGCGACATCGACATCGAGGTCACCCATGACCCGAGGAATGACGGCGTCTGGAAGCGCGTCCGCGTGGACGCCGTCAACCCGACCGAGACGCTGGTGTTCGACCTCCGCAACGTTGCCACGCCGGAACCGGGCAAGCTGACGTTCCAGGTGTTCGCCGCGCTGGACACGCACGTCACCTACACGCACCAGCGATGGGAGTCGGGCCTGAAGCTGTTCGACGCCACGGCCCGGGCGAAGGCCCGGGTCAAGGTGACGCTCGATTGCGAGGCCGTCTGCCGCGTCGAGAACGGCGTGCTGCTGCCGGACTTGGTCATCGAGCTGAAGGTGGCAAAGGCCGACGTGAGGTACGACAACCTGAAGTTCGATCACATCGCCGGCCTCGGCGGCGAGGCGGCCCAGATCATCGGCGAGCTGGCCCACGCGGCGCTCAACCAGTGGCGGCCGTCGGTCGAGAAGGACGCCCTCGCGAAGGCGAACGCGGCGATCGTCAAAGCCGGTCAGCACAAGGAGGTGCGGCTGAGCCTGTCGAAGCTGTTCAGGGCCACGGCGCCGGCGGCGAAGTGACTCCGGCTTGCATTTTTCCGCCGGCCGCCCTACGGTATGCGGCCGGTCGTCCCCCTGCCACGGACGGCAGCCACGGGGACGCCGCGCTCGCCCCCCGCCTCAGCCGGCGGTCGCCGCCGCGCGTCTGCAAGGATGCAGCCTATGGCCCGGATCGGTCGCCGCCCCGCTCTGGCGCTCACGTTCCTCATCGCCGCCGTCACCGCCCGGGCGGCTGAGCCGGCCGCCGACCCGCAATCGGCCGTCACCGCCACGCTGGCCGTGCAGGACGCCATGCGGCAGGGCCGCGACTGCCTGCAAGCCGGCCGGGCCAAGGCGGCGGTCGAAGCCCTCGAAGCCCAGCTCCCCCGCATCAACGGCAACGCGGCCTATTTGGCCCTGCTCCGCGAGGCGTACTCCGCCTACGTCAAGGAGCTGCAACTGGCGCACCAGGACGACCTGGCCGCGGTCTACCTCAGGCGGCTGCAAATCCTCGACGCGTCGGCCGGCAACGAAGCCACGCCGCGATCACCGACCCCGGCCGGCGTCGCCCGCGGCGTCCGGGCCGATGACGACCCGCTCCAACAAACCCCGCGGCGGCAAACGCCAACCACCCGGGCGCTGCTGCCCGAAGCCGAGAAGGCGTTCGCCGAGAAGCACTACCGCGAGGCCGACGGCCTGTTCACCCGCGCCTACGGCACCGAGGCCGTCGCCGCTCAGCACGCCTCGCAATGGGCGTACTGCAAGCTGTACACGGTCGTCGGCCGGATGAAGGAGGCGGAAGCCGCCGGCACGCCGGCCCCGGCGGCCGAGCTGGAGCGGGAAGTGGCGGCCGCCCTGAAGCTGGCCGCCGACGACCCCAAGTTGGCGGCCTTCGGCCGGCAGGTGCAGGAGGCGGTCCGGCAGCGCGCGACCGGGACGGCCGCGACCGTCACGGTGCGGCACCAGGACAAGGGCGGCGACGGCTGGGCCCGCGCCGAGTCGCCGAACTTCCGGCTGTTCCACAACCAGCGGCGGGAGTTCGCCGAGCAGGTGCTGCGGGCGGCGGAACAGGCCCGCTCGTCGGCCCGCGAGAAGTGGGCCGGCGACGCCCGCGGCGACTGGAAGCCGGCGTGCGACGTCTACCTGTACGCCACCGCCGCGGAGTACGCCAAGGCGACCGGCAAGGCGGCCGACTCGCCCGGCCACGCCACCTACCAGGTCAAGGACGGCGCCGTCGTGGGCCGGCGGCTGGACCTGCGGGCCGACGAGCCGAACCTGCTCGCCTGCGTCGTCCCGCACGAGACGACGCACCTGGTCCTCGGCGACCTGTTCGCCGACGCCCCGCCGCCGCGGTGGGCAGACGAGGGCATGGCCGTACTGGCCGAGCCCCGGTCGCGGTTCGACCGCTACAGCCGCACGCTGTGCTCCAACCGTCGGCAGGGGCGGTTGATCCCCCTCGAACGGCTGTTCGCCAAGGGTGATTACCCGGACGCGGCCCTCATCACCGTCTTCTACGTGGAGAGCGTGTCGGTCGTGGACTTCCTGGTCGCGGAGAAGGGGCCGCAAGCGTTCGTGCAGTTCGTTCGGGACGTGACCAAGACCGGCCTGGAGCCGGCGCTGCAAAAGCACTACGATTGCCGGACGGTGGCCGCGCTGCAGGAACGGTGGCTGATGAAGACGTTCGTCGCGGCCGATGCCCAGGCGTCCGGCGGCCGGGGCGGTCGGTGAATACTGACCGCGTCGGCTACGACACGGAAAACCCTCGGACACTCAAAGCGGGCCGGCGTAGAACAGTCCGTGCTCGCCCAACGTACGGCGGGTCCATCCTCGCGTGGCTCACCGACCGCGGCCGCTCCTCCGCCGCACCCTGATCTATGAGCCGCCTGGCACCCCGCCGCGAGGGACAAAGTCATGGCGCGGTTTCCCTCTCCGTGGCGGCGGTTGGCGTTCACGCTGATCGAGCTGTTGGTGGTGATCGCCATCATTGCCGTGCTCATCGGACTCCTGTTGCCGGCCGTCCAGAAGGTCCGGGAGGCCGCCGCCCGGACGAAGTGCGCCAACAACATGAAACAGGTGGCGCTCGCCGTTCACAACTATGCCGACGGCAACAACGGCAACATCCCGCCGTCGTCCGGCCTGCGGGCGTTCGACCCAAGTAAGCCTGGCGTGACCAACCCGGTCAGCCTCAACTTCCTCCTCTTCCCCTACATCGAGCAGCTGGCCATCTTCAACAAGTCCGTCGCGAACCCCGGATTCTCCCCGGACGGCGGCGCGACCAAGGACGCGGCCGGCAACTTCTTCTGCAACACGCCCCTGAGCGTCTTCCTGTGCCCGTCGGACTCCTCGTCCCCGGACGGCCTGACGGATTACCTGAACAAGGAGGCGAACATGATGACGCCTCCGCAGAAGGTGCCGTACGCCGCGTGCAACTACGCCCACAACCTCGCCGTCTTTGCCTTCTACGACAAGCCGACGGCGACGACGACCTACACGAAGACCGCCTACACCATCGCCACCATCCCGGACGGCACGTCGAACACGATCGCCTTCACCGAGCGGCTCGGCCGGTGTACGACGGCCAGTTGGAATTCGACGCGGGACCTTCCTTCGGAGACGCACGCCCAGCAGAACAACTCGTCCATCGGGCTCCCCGCCCTCCAGAACGGGGGCGACCCGTCGAAATGGAGCGCCCTGCCGCTGCCGCAGTTCGGCGTGACGGTCCAGGCGTGTACCGGGAAGACGGCCACGACGGGTCACCCCAACGTGATGGTGATCGGCCTGATGGACGGCAGCGTCCACATGATGGGAGCCAACATCACACAGCAGACCTTTTACTACCTGATGTGCCCGAAGGACGGGACGCCGATCGGCGACTGGTAAGGCGACTTTCCGAGCGTGAGCCGGGCGGGCGGTCCAGACCGCCCGCCCGATTTGCCTTCCGCGTCTCACCCACCCGTTGCCGCGGGTGGGCTTCGTGCCTTTCTTAGAAGTGTCCCACCGCCTGCGCCCCACCCCGGAGCCGCCGCGTGTCCACGTCCCCGCCGCCCGCCCCCCGCCTGACAGTGCCCCAGTGGCTGATCGTCGTCATCGCCGTCATCGGGTTCGCGTTCGACACCTACGAGCTACTCATGCTCCCGCTGGTC